>CANHTS010000053.1 GCA_947463435.1 Flavobacteriales bacterium
CTCTTGAAAGTAAAGTGGTAGATGGTGCTGGCGGTTCCGCCATCGCAGTAACGCATGAGTTGAAAGGAAAGGTGCTGGTCGACGGTGCGCACGGTGCGCAGCAGTTTAAGCGGCGCGGTATTGCCGTTGTAGGTGGCATCGATGCGCGTAGGGAAGGCGTTGTCGTCGAAGGTCCAGTTGCCGGAGGTGCCGATGAAGATAGGGTCGGTCACATTAAAACTGTAGGTAAGGTCGGCTGAATTGATGGTCATTTCAGGCGCTCCTCCTTCGGTGAATACCGGCGTAACGTCGATCACGAATTCCGCATCACTTGGATCGGCCTGTTCGACCTTTTCGAGTACCCATACATCGTTGATACCTTGCAGTTTGCTGGATGGATCGCCGATTTCTTTCGTTTTGTCTTTACAGCCGGCGAAAGCCAGCATGGCCAGGAGCCCGAGGGCCGGCAGTTTGATGGTGTTTTTCATTAGTTGCATCCTCCTTCTTCATTGAAAATGAATCCCTTCGTGTTTTCACTTTGAGGGAATTGAAGTACCAATCCCGGGCAGTTCCAGGGTGAGTTTCTGATTTTGATGTTAAGTCCTTTGGCACCCAGGCGGCGTTGCTGCAGGGTCCAATCGCCTTCAAAAGCCATTTCAAGTTTGCGCTGCAGGCGAAGCGAATCCATGAGTTGCAGGCTGGGAATCAGGTTGTCGAGCGGCGTCCAGTTGGTTCCATATGCCCTTTTGCGCACGCGGTCTACATCGTCGATGGCTGTGGTTTTGTCGCCACCTGTTTCGAGCAGGCATTCGGCGCGCAGCAGCATCAGATCGGTATAATGCAGGAGAGGCACGTTGAAGTAATCTTTATCGAATTTATGGCAAACGAAGTATTCGTTGGCTTTCCCCGGATTTTTTGCTTCGTAGAAAGCGCTGCGTCGGTCGTGGCCCTGCATGGCGATGGCGGCAAAGGCTTTGGAAGGCTTCAGGTTGGGGTTGGGGTTGTTGTCGGAGCGGTAGTTGTTGATGAGTGCGCTGCCACGGTTGTCGCTCGGTCCGGTACTCACCAGTTTAAAAATGGTTTCCTGAGGCACTTCGGATGCAAAGCGGTTCAGGGAATCGGAGAAGCTGTAGCGGCCGCTGTTGAGCACGGTGTTGGCAGCATCGAGGGCGTCGCTGAAGCGGTTCATGAAGAACAGTACTTTGGCTTTCAGGGCGATGGCGGCATGGCGGTCGGCGTAGTTGCCGTTGCTTTCCGGAATGAGGGCGATGGAAGAGTCCAGGTCGAGCAGGATGCGATCGTACACCTGTTTGACGGTGCTGCGCAACTCGATGCTCTTATCGGCATTCAGGCGGATTGGAACACCGGGATGGCTGTTGTCGGCGGTGAAACCGTAGGGCTGTGCCCAGAGTTTCACCAGTTCCCAATGGCACCAGGCGCGCAGGAAATAGCCTTCACCTTTCAGGCGATCGGCTGTTGCGGCATCAATCCCGGGCACGCTGCCCATGCGGCCGAAGATGGTATTGACGCGCAGGATGCAGTTGTAGAAGTCCAGGTATTCGCGGTCGGCCGTGCGGAAGGAAAAGGTTCCGCGTTTATAGACTGAATAGTACAGGCTACCGGCCAGGCTGGGCGGTTCGCTCAGGTGTTCGCCCATCAGTTCATGGTAGTTCTGCACGGAGCCATTCATCAGGTTTGCGAATTCGTCGTAGCAGGAATTCAGGAGGGCCTGCACATCGGCCGGGGTATTCAATGCTTCCTCTGCCAGGGTCAGGTTTTCCGGCTTCAGATCCAGCATTTTATTGCAGGCGGCACCTGCGATGCTCAGCGTAGTGAGCAACATAATCGGTTTAAGGAATCTCATTTTCATCGGATCAGAAGGTGAGGTTGAGGGTAAGGTTATAGGATTTTTCCTGGGGAGCGGTGAGATAGGTAATGTTCGAGCTCATGTTCCGGTCGGCCGGGTTTTCGAAGTCGCGGGCGATTTCCGGGTCTCCGCCGGTGAAGTTCGTGAAGGTCAGGATATTCACGGCAGTGAAGATCAGCCTGCAGCTTTGGATTTTATCTCCGAACCAGCGCGAGGGCAGGCGGTAGCCGAGCGATACGTTGCGCAGGCGCAGGTAGCTTCCGTCTTCCAGGAACAGGGTGGTATTGTATTGATACGGGTCGGGGGGAAGGCCGTAAGCCGAAGTTTCGCGGGAAAGTTTCGGGTATTTGGCCTGGTCGCCGGGCTGTTGCCAGCGGTCGAAGTAGTCGGTGGTCATGTTCCAGTCGGTCACCACACCGTTCTGGCGCTTGGCGCTGGAGTTGTAGATATTGCCTCCGATTTTGTACACCATCAGGAATTTAAGGTTCCAGTTTTTGTAGGTAAAGGTGTTGGTAAGTCCGCCAACGGCATCGGGCAGCACGCTTCCCACAGCCACGCGGTTGTCGTTTGTCCAGGTGTAGGTTTCATTGCCATTTTTATCCAGATAAACCGGCCTGCCGGTAGCTTCATCCACCCGCACAAAGCGAACGAGGTAATTGGTTCCTACAGGCTGGCCTACAACCACGCGGGTGTCGTTGGTTCCGCCGGATACAGCATCCTGGGAATAGACGCCGATATCGAGGATTTCGTTGTAGTTGCGTGCGATGTTGAAGTTGGTGCTCCAGCTGAATGCCTTCTTCACGATATTGCGCGTATTGATTGACAATTCGACACCAGTATTCCGGATAGCACCTACGTTGTCGTAATAAGAAGAGAATCCGAGTGAACGCGGCACAGCCAGGTCGAGGATAACGCCGCTGGTTTTCTTGTTATAATAGGAGATTTCCCAGGTCAGGCGGTTTTTCCAGAAACCACCTTCTATGGTAAAGTCGAATACGTCGGATGTTTCCCAACGCAGGTCAGGATTTGCCAGTCGGGTAGGGAAGATGCTCGGTTGGCCGTTGTAGCCGTATGAATTCTGCGGCGGCGTGAAGGTTCCCCTCCAGGCATAGTTTTCATTGGGTGTGTTGCCGGTGCGGCCGAAGCCTGCTTTCACTTTCAGGAAGTTCTGGCGGCGGAAGCTGCGCATGAAAGGTTCATCGCTCACGATCCAGGCTCCGGATACGGCGGGGAAGAAGCCGTAGGCATTGTTGGGTCCGAAGCGCGAAGAGCCGTCGCTGCGCAGGGTGAACTGGAAGATGTAGCGGCCTTTGTATTTATAGTTGCTCCGAACGAAATAGCTCGCGAAAGCGAATGCTTCGGTAGCATTCTGGCGTTCGATGCGTGTTGATTTCTCGCCACCGCTTTCACCTTTATAGAGGGCATGTGCCATATCGCTCACTTCGATGTAGCTGGATTTTACATCTGAGCGTTGGAATTCTGTTCCTGCCATTCCATCGAGTTCGTGTTTGTCGTTATCGAGGAAAGTGTATTGGGTAAGGAGGTTGTAGTTGTAGTTGAAGGTATTGCGCGGACTGCGTTTGGCGATACCGGCGTGGTCGGTATTGATCAGCGCGCGGGGCTCGTAGATGTCTTCGAAGAAGTCCATGATATCCACTGCGCCTGAAGCGGTAACCGACCAGCGTTCGTTGATGCGGTAGCTGGCTTTGAAGTTGTGGATGCTTCTGTTTTCGGTAGTGCGCCAGTCTTTCAGTTTGCGCACGGCCACCGGGTTGAGGCTACCGTTGCCGGGGCGCCAAAATGCACCGGTGGAATCGTAGATTGGATAAATGGGCAGCGCGGTACTCATGGCAGCGCCGAAACCGCCGCTCCAGGCGCCGTCGACGCGGAAGTTGGTGCCTTGGCTATAGGAGGTGTTTACGTTGATGTTCAGGTTTTTAATCGGTTCGAAATCCAGGTTAAGGCGCACGGAGTTGCGGCGGTAGCGGCTGCCGATGATGAAGCTGCCGTTATCATCGCTGGTTAGACCGAGATAGGCGCCGAATTTGCCTTTTTTATAGGAGGTTCCGAGCGAATACATGGTTTTGAGTCCAACGCCCATGGTTTCATCCACCCAATTGGTATTGGTGCGTTGCGCATCTTCCCAGGAGATATTGTTGGGGAGGGGAGCGCGACCGGTTCCGCCATCATTTTCCCAAGCTTCCTGGTACATCTGCAGGTATTGGGCGGAATTGAGCATCTGCGGCTTGTACGTAGGCTGCGAGGTGCCGACACGCGAGGTGAATTCAAAGCGCAAACCGCTCTTGCTGGCGCGTTTGGTGGTGATGAGCACTACGCCGTTGGAGCCGCGTGATCCGTAGATGGAGGTAGCGGCTGCGTCCTTCAGGATTTCTATGGATTCTATATCCTCTGGATTAAGGGTTGCCAGCGGGTTGTTGTTGAAGCCGCCGTTATTGCCATTGATAAAATAGTTCTGCGTTACAGGGATACCATCGACGATATACAGCGGGTCGCCCGAAGCGGAAATGGAAGCCACGCCGCGGATTCTCACCAGGCTTGCAGAACCTGCAACTCCGCTTCCGGTAGTTATCTGCACTCCTGCTACTTTTCCCTGCAGGGCAGATTCGAAGCTGGGGGCGGGCATATCTTTCACTTCAGCACCCCTCACGGAGGCTACGGAACCGGTAAGGTCGCGGCGGCGTGTGGTTCCATAACCGACGATTACCAGGTCTGTCATGCGCGCCGAAGCGGTTTGCATGATAATGGTTTTGCCAATGGAGCCGCCTGCAGTCATTTCTATGGTATCGGCTGTTTCCTGATACCCGTTGAGACGAAAGTTGATAATGTGTTTTCCGGCAGACAGGTTGAGTTTAAAGTTTCCGTTGCGGTCGGTTTTGGTAAGCACACTGCTCAGGTTGTCGCTTACTTCGACACCCCCTATAGGGTTGGCTGATTCGTCGCGCACGGCACCTGAATAAACTCCTTGTTGGGCATAAGCCGTTGGCGATGCGAGGATGCCGAGTAGGAGGGCTGGTAGATATCTTTTCATAGAAGCCTTTCTTGCTCTTTGCGTCAAAACTACACTTTCTAAATCAAGTTGCAAGAGGGGTAATTAAAAAACGGGCAAAGTGGTTGTTGAGTGAATCTTATTTTTTTCTATGCGGTGAATGTGGGCGAAATGCCTATTTTTGCGCCCCCTTCTGGTCCCGTAGCTCAGTTGGATAGAGCAACAGCCTTCTAAGCTGTGGGTCGTTGGTTCGAGTCCAACCGGGATCGCGGAAAGCGTTTCTGGAACTGGATTTCATCCGACAGCAGCGACGGACCAATACAAGGCGGGGAGTAGCGCAGCCCGGTAGCGCATCTGGTTTGGGACCAGAGGGCCGCAGGTTCGAATCCTGTCTCCCCGACGAAAAGAAAGCCATCGTATAACGGTGGCTTTCTTTGTTATAAAGAGTTTTGGTGGGGTGCTGGGAGACGGAGAGGTTGGAGTTGTGTTGGTTGGATTGTTAAATCGTGAATGGAAAGGCTTGCAAGGTCATTTGGGATTAGGGTGGCGAAGAAGGGGAGAGGCTGAATCGAGGTGAATGTCCGGGGTCATGTTGAATTTTGACAACAGAGGGGATATCGGCAGATGCCAAAGGAGAGACGTTGGTGGCAGAAAAAGTGGGTTGGGGGAAGTTGAAGCGGAAGATCGGGTGGTTTAGGGTTTGGCTGGGAAAGAATTCGGCAGCACGTTAACCCCGATTGTGTCGAAGCCTACACAAAGTGCGGAATATGCCAGGGTTTACTGGCTGCAAGCGTCAATAAGCGCGTGAGTTTTTCACCGCCCAGGTACCTTCTGTTGGTAAAATAGGCGAATTCATTCATGTAGTTTGGTAAATAACGATCACTGACAAAGTGATAGACGCCGTCCAAATTTCGGCGCATGTTTACGGCCATTATCCGATAAAATCCCAGCCATTTTTGGTTGGGATCTTCGTCAAACCAGCCGAGTCGCCTATACTCTGTTCCAACGCAATGAAAATCATCAATACCCTGTTTCGTCTCCCAAGGTCGTTGAACGTAAGCCTTGCCTGTTTTGCGTTTAACTGGATGGTGCCAGCGTTCATCCAGCCCTTCCTGCCGTGTGAATGACACCAAGCGGAACCGTCCTTGCGCCTCTTTAGCAAACGGATGATTGTCTGGGAGTAAGTAGTTCTGACCTTTGGCTTTCACTACTCTGGGCGCGAGTTTGAATTTTTCTTCAGTCGGCAGATAATGCCTTTCATTCGTCTGCTTTGTTCTAACCGGTACCGAGCAGTTTCCGGCATGCAGGTAGTCTGTATAAGCATACCAATCAACACGCTGTCCCATACTTACCCGGATTTTGTGCATCATTACCCAGGTAGATTTGTAATGTCTGCAGCCCAGGTTTTTCTGTACTTCGAGCGCGGCGACAGGCTTCTTGCTGTTGGCCATGAATGCCATCGTATACATCCAATCACGGTAGCTTCTTTTGCTGTACTCCAGCATCGTGCCGCTCCGCAGAGAGTATTCGGCTTTGCATGATTTGCATCGGTACATACTCTTTGTTTCCAGCCAGTAATGCGATTGATTGCCACAGCGTTTGCAGCTCACTCCAACCTCATCGCGCAGGGTCTTAAATAATTGGCGACACTTGGATTCAGTGTCGTATTGTTGGAAAAAATCAATAATAGTCATAAGTAAAGAATGGATTTGTCTACAAAAATCATCATGAAACTTTGATCTGGCAAGGGTTGTGTAGGGTTCGACACAATCTTACACGCTTAAAAACGGATAACCAGGTCTGCCACCCCTCTATTGGCTTTCCAACCACCTCACCTCCCAAAAACAAAAACACCCGGCATTGCCGGGTGCTTCGTCGCGGTGAGGGCGGGATTCGAACCCGCGTTACGCCGTAAAGCGTAAGGCAGTTTAGCAAACTGCTGGTTTCAGCCGCTCACCCACCTCACCGTGTTCTGCACATCGTTAGGGTGATGCTGAACGAGGGCGCAAATATAACAGTAATCAGAACATTTTTTCAGCCCCGCCGTTGAAAAGTAAAAAAGCATTTCCGCTAATATTGAACCCGTAACCATGGCAACAGGCACAGATAACTATAAGTTTCGGGAAATCAAGACCTACAGCAGCACAGAATGGCTGGCCAATAACAGCAAAAAGTACCGCTCTGTCTTTGATGAACAGGAAGTTTCCTATATCTATTGTGAAGTCTCCCTCCACAACAAACGCTTCGATGACAAAAACTGGAAGCTGAAAATGCAGCTCAAGTGCTTCGATGCAGACAACAACGAAATATGCGACCTGAACTGTGATCGGATGGTCGAGAAAAAAGACCCCGTTGTCTATGTGCGCGAAGGATGGGGCGTCAAAACACCCGGCACCTATTGGCGTGCCGGACAGTACCGTTGGGAGGCCTGGGTGGATGGTGAATTACTCGAAAAGAAAAATTTCTATATCGAGAACCAAGGACCCGTGCGCAACGGCGTTAACCCTTACTTCAAAATCGATACCGTCAAACTCTACGAAGGACCAGATGCCAACATCAAGGAAGATGACCGCAAATACTATGTAAGCTTCTCTGCCATGAATACCCGGTATATCTGGGTTGAACTCAATGTCCAGAACGTGACCCGCAAAAGCTCAGACCTGGCCCTGGAGTTCATTTTCAACTTCAGAACGGCAAACGGTTTCCTGAAAGGAAGCGTAGGGAAGCTGGTGTTCGTGAAACCGGAAGAAGACAAATACGCTGTCACCGTTGGCTGGGGATCTGATATCGTCGGAACCTGGGCCAGAGGTGAATATTATGCCGAAATCATCTTCATGGACGAACTCATCGCCAGCATGATGTTCGAAGTGGGCGATGATTACGTCGAAGCAGGGGAAGAAGATTTTCAACCCATGCTGCAAATGGAATTTCTCGGTGATCCCTTCGAAGATACACCCGAAGAAAAGGAAGGCGATAACAAGCCGGTTCCGGTAGCTGCGGTTCAAACGCTCGACGATGTGATGTCGGAGCTCGATAGCCTCATTGGCCTCAATCCCATCAAAACCAAAATCAGGGAATACTCCAACTACCTGCGTTTTGTCTCTTTGAGAAAGGAAAAAGGATTCAAAGAAGACGAGCGCATCAACCTCCACGCCGTTTTCAGGGGTAATCCGGGTACGGGTAAAACCACTGTGGCCCGCTTGCTCGGTAAAATCTACAAGGAACTCGGACTGCTAAAAAAAGGCCATGTGCACGAAGTGGACCGCGGTGACCTGGTGGCTGAATTCATCGGCCAAACAGCGCCCAAAACCAAAGAAGCCATCAAAAAAGCAAAAGACGGTATCCTCTTTATCGACGAAGCTTACTCACTGGCCCGCAAAGACGAAGACAGCAAAGACTTCGGCCGCGAAGCCATCGAAGTGCTGCTCAAAGAACTCAGCGATGCAGGTGATATCGCCATCATCGTCGCCGGTTATCCGGAGGAAATGGATGTCTTCCTCGAATCCAACCCCGGTCTCAAAAGCCGCTTCAATATGTTCTACGATTTCCCGGACTATGTGCCGCAGGAACTCATCCAGATTGCCGATTTCTCCTGCGAAAAACGCGGCGTGAAGTTCAGCGACGACGCGAAAGATATCCTGTACAAATACTTTGTCGACCGTTACCGCGATCGCGACCGTTTCTTCGGCAATGCCCGTATGGTCAATTCCATGATCGATGAAGCCAAGATGAACCTGGGCCTGCGGATCATGAAAACGGAAAAACCGGAAGAACTGACAGTTGACCAGCTGTCGCTTGTTATGCCGGAAGACATGGAAAAGATCTTCAAGGTGCATAAAGGCATGCTGCCGGATATTCCGATTGATGAAGAACTGCTCAAGGAAAGCCTCTCCAAGCTGAAGAAAATGATCGGACTGGAAAGGGTGAAAAGCGATATCGATGAACTCGTAAAGCTGGTCCGCTTTTACAAAGACCAAGGAAAGGATGTACGCAAAGCATTCTCCCTCCACAGCGTCTTCAGTGGCAACCCCGGTACAGGTAAGACTACCGTGGCCCGCATCCTGGCGCAGATTTACAAAGCACTCGGCATCCTCGAAAGAGGCCATTTGGTGGAATGCGATCGCCAGAGCCTCGTCGGTGGTTATATCGGCCAGACTGCCATCAAAACCTCCGAGATGCTGGATAAAGCCATGGGAGGTGTGTTGTTTGTGGATGAAGCCTATTCGCTCACAGAAGGCGGTGGGGGAGACTACGGCCGCGAAGCCATCGAAACACTGCTGAAACGGATGGAAGACAAACGCGGTGAATTCATCGTGATCGCTGCCGGTTATACCCATAACATGGATCGCTTCATGGAAAGCAACCCCGGACTCAAAAGCAGGTTCGACCGGATGTTTGTGTTCGAAGACTTTAAACCCGATGAGCTTTACCTGATCGCGGTTAACCAGCTGGCCGAAAGCGGAATCACACCCGATGCCGACGCAGCCGCGCACCTGGAAGCCTATATCACCTATATCTACGCACACCGCGATAAGTACTTTGGCAATGGCCGCGCGGTGCGCAAGGTGATTGAAGAAGCAGTAAGAAACCAGCATATCCGCCTGAGCGAACTGCCCAAAAACAAACGTACTCCCAAGGTAGTCGGGGCGCTTACAATGGCCGATATAGCCGAATTCAAAACCGACGGTAAACCCACAACACCGACCACGGGAATCGGATTCAAAACACGGCAGTAATGGACCTGCCTTTAGGTTCCGCAGACCTGGTATTCCTGGTCATTGCACTCTGCTGCTGGCTCGTGGCAGCATGGTTCTATCTGGTCCGGTTTACCGCGGCGGCCAGAAAAATTTCTGTCAACCCACCTGCGCAGCAACTGCCGGTAAGCATTATCGTGTGCGCACACAACGAATGGAAAAACCTGGAACAGCTCATTCCGGCGCTGCTTGGTCAGGATTACCCGCATTTTGAAGTAGTGATTGTCGACGATGGCAGTTGGGACGGCACAGCCGACCATGTCCGCGAATGGTCTGTACGCTTTCCGCAGCTGAAACTCGTGCGCCTTGATCATGAAAAGATGCGCAAAACAGGCAAGAAACTTGCACTTACCCTGGGAATCAAAGCCGCCCGTTTTGACCATTTCCTCCTTACCGATGCCGATTGCATGCCCGCTGGTGATCAATGGCTGAAAGGCATGGCCGCCGGTTTCAATGAAGAGAAATTACTTGTTCTGGGCTTCTCTCCCTATCGCAAAAGGGCCGGGTTGCTCAATCTCTTCATTCGCTTTGAAACCCTCGTTACCGCAATGCAATACCTGGCTTTCGCCGTTTTGGGGAAGGCCTACATGGGGGTCGGACGAAACCTGGCTTATACCCGTAAGCTGTTTTTCGATGTGAAGGGATTTGCGAGCCATCACCACCTGCCCGCCGGCGACGATGATCTCTTCGTTCAGGAAGTTGCCAATGCCACCAACACCGCTATCATAACCCAGGCCGAAACACATACCTACTCAGAACCACCCACCGGTTTTGTAGCCTGGTGGAAGCAAAAGCGCCGGCACCTGCACATCGGTAAACACTATGCCGCAAAACACCGTTGGCGCCTGATGATCCTCGGTGCCGTGCAGATTCTGTTCTACCTGAACCTGTTCGTTTGGCCTTGGTTCACGGCCTTTTTCTGGTTGCCATTGGGCGCCTATCTGCTGTGGCTGCTGCTGCGCGTTCCCGTGCTCCTTGCCGCAGCCATGCGCCTCAACCAACAATCGCTCGTCTGGGCTTATCCATTCCTCGATCTGCTCTACACCGTCTATCTCCTGGCGGTTGGTTTCAATGCATGGCTGGCTAAAAGAACCGCATGGTGAACCACGCTGAGCTGCTTAATGAATATTTCCCCGACCTCGCCGGGGTGGCAGTGGAAAAACTCCTGCAACTGCCGGCCCTTTACGCAGATTGGAATGCCAAAATCAATGTGGTTTCGCGCAAAGACATGGACGATTTCTTTGAACACCATGTCATCCACAGCCTGGCCCTGACACGATTCGTAAAACCGCAGCCTGGCTGGCGTATACTCGATGTGGGAACCGGTGGCGGTTTCCCCGGCATCCCATTGGCCATCTGTTACCCTGAAACACAGTTTGTATTATCCGATTCCATCGCCAAAAAAATAAAGGTGGTGCAGGAAGTAGCAAACAGCCTTGTGCTATCCAACATCGACGCCCGTGCCCTGCGTGCCGAACAAATTCAAGGTCCCTTCGATCTCGTGGTAAGCCGGGCCGTAACCCGCCTGGCCGGTTTCTACCCCTGGGTGAAAGGCAAAATCAGACAGAATGGTGTCGACGGCCGCGGTATGGCTTTCCTGAAAGGTGGTGATCTGGAAGAAGAAATCCGCGAATTCCTGGCCGCTTACCCGAAATGCCATATCGAAGAGAAGTCCATCTTTGAGCAGATAGACCGACCGTTCTTTGAAACAAAAAAAGTGCTCTTGCTTACCTGATTCGCTCAGCGCTTGTTCACAGCGATCACCATCAATACAGCATTTTTGTCGCCGGCCTCTGCGCGCATCCCAATCTGACCTTCTAAATCGCGGTATTGAATATTGCGCGTCAACTGTCCCTGCAAGGCCATTTCCAGCGCTCTCCCAAAATCGCGTTGCCGGTTGCGGTTGATCCCTGCATTGATTTTCCGGTAATCCACAGGCTGGCGTGTAATCAGAATAGCCATATAGTCGCGTGTGCCAATAGCATCCGGCATCAGGCTTTCAAATCGGGGAAACACGCGGTTGCCCGTTACTCCGCAATAGGGTGAATGCTTTTCAGTATAGGGGAAGAGCACATAACTGCTGTCTGATGTCTCCTGGCCAAAAATGTAGGTGTAACAAGGCTCGTTGTTTTTCACCCGAACCTTGAACCGGGTGTTGGCGGCCAAATGCTGTGCCGTCTGGAATCGGTTTCCGCCTTCTGATACGAGGGGAATGGCCTGACCGTTCTCGCTTTGTACGAGACCAAACGCTGCTTCAAAACGCTCCGGTGCTACCAATCCGGCGGCGCCCATAGGCTCAAGTCCGTACGCTTCCTTATTGAAGTAGTTGAAATCCTTGTAACGCACCCAGCCCACGCCGTTCTCTCCCCATTCCGGTCCCCAGCTGTTGAAAATCTGAAAACCGCCGTCGGTGGGAGTTAGGTTGTCGTCGTAACCTACGATGCACATAGCATGCCCGCCAAAACCGGGCATGTCGTAATCGCTGCGCGTGGGAATCCAGATTTTCTTGCCGAGCATTTCCTGCATGAAACTGCCGCCTACCATCATACCAATCACAACCGGAGATCCGGCGCGCAGATGCTGCTTGATCGATTCCGGATCGGTCTTCAGGTCATTGGCCGTCCGTCCTGTCGTCAACCGCGTAAACCCTTGGATCTTAAAGGCAGCGGCCTGGCTGCGCAAGGAAGCCCCGGGCTCACGCTCGCATTGGCTGGGATCGTAGGGGAAATCAGCCATCCGCACAGCTCCGACTTCCTGCATATTGTCCATCGCCCGCTGGATATAACTGCCCTGGCAATCGGGCAGGCGGATCTGGTTATACAAAAAGGCCGGACTAAAAATATGGGTATTCGGATCTTTGCCTGTTTGCCGCGCCCACAGTATAGTCCGCGCCGCATAGCCGCTCGCCCAGGCCACACAACTGCCTTGTGCGCCTTGGTTACCGGCTTTCGGCGCGTATGGCAACAAACTGATGGCGTCGGGGAGCTGGTTGTCGCTCAAGGCAGCGAAAATCATCGCCTCCTTGTAAACGTCTTCCTTCATCTCGCAGCCTTTCACCAAAGTGCTCTGCGCAGTCTGATCCAATCCCGCTATGGGTAGATTGCAACCGCCGCGCCACAAGAAGAATCCGCCGATCAGCAAAGCCGGAATCAACAGCTTCGGATAACGGAACAGCAAGCCGATCAGCATCGGAATCAAATTGCCCGCACCGCCGCCTCCGCCCGTATTGCGGCGACCCGGATTGTTGTCTTCTGGCCCCCGGTTCTTTCCGGGGTCATCTACCATGCGTATCGGCATATCAGGGAATTGAATTGGAACCGTAAAAGTATGCATTCACCCAAATTATGCATCAGAAAACTAATTCGGGCTCGGAAGCAAGAAGGAGAGCCGGAAGTGAACGAAAGGTATTGGTTTTCCCGTTTGAAGTCTTATGTCATTCTTTTGGGGATTGGTTGTTCCGAAGGGTGTGGGATGGGTGATTGATTGTGTGACGAAATTGAGAGCCGCGAAATGGGATGAAAGGGGATGGAGGCGAGGAAGGAGTGGGGAATGAGGGGTTTGTTTTTCGAATAAATGAATCATTAAACGTTTATAAGCGTGTAATTTTCAGTCAGATTAGGCGCAAGCCGTCCATGGGCCTTTGCAGAGCTTGATTTTACGCTTAAATTGCACCCGCATTTTAACTGTTTTTGATTATGGATTATTTAACATTTATTCAAACGTACAACACCGAAGAAAGCTGTATCCTTTTGTGGAAGAACTTGAGGGATAAGCACGGTGTATTCTGTAACCGCTGTGGCAGTAGCGAACATCTCTGGCTCCCTTCAAAGCTGAGATACCGGTGTCGACAATGCCAGTCTGAAACCTCGTTACGAAGTGGAACCTTGTTGGAGTACTCGAAACTCCCTTTCCGATACTGGGTCTACGCGATTGGTATAGTAGCTTTCCAGAAGAAATCGATTTCTGCTTTGCAGGTACAGCGCCATCTGGGACACCGGAACTATCGCCCCATCTGGTTGATGATGCAGAAAATGAAGGTGATGATGGCTGATTTGGTTGATTGGTACGCGATGCTGGACCATCTAACGGC
>CANHTS010000054.1 GCA_947463435.1 Flavobacteriales bacterium
AAGGCATGTTGCAGCTTGTAGGAAACCGCATGCTGACCTCCTCCCTGAAAAGGAATCGCGAACGCCAGCAACACGCCCGTAATGGTCGCATGAATGCCTGAATGCATCATGAATGCCCACATCACTACGCCAGCCGGGAGGTAAATCCACAACGAACCGACGCCGCGGCGCCCGAGGAAGTAGAGAATAAGCCAGATTCCCATTGCTACGCCAAAATGGAACAAGGAGAATCCATGACCGTAGAAAATGGCAATAACCAGGATCGCACCCAGGTCGTCGATGATGGCCAGCGCTGTCAAAAACACCTTGATACTGATCGGCACCCTGTTGCCCACCGCGCCCATAATGGCAATGGCAAAGGCAATATCCGTGGCTGTTGGAATACCAATACCGCTCACCGTTGGCTCTCCGGCGTTAAACCCGAAGTAAATCAAGGCAGGCACGGCCATGCCGCCAAGTGCCGCAACGATCGGCAGCATCGCGCGTTTCCGATCACTCAGTTCACCAATGAACAACTCCCTTTCTATCTCCAACCCGACCATCAAAAAGAAAATTGCCATCAAACCGTCGTTAATCCAGTCGGCCAGGCTGTGGTGAAAATCCATGTTCCCAACGCCGAAACCGATATGCGTTTCCCAAAATGCACGGTAGTCTTCACCAAAAACAGAATTGGCCAACACAAGCGACAACAATGTGCACACCGTCAGAATAACACCGGAAAGACTCTCGCTTTCCATGAAGTCACGGAATATGCGCGTCAGCCGGAGCGGTTTACTTACTTTACCTGGGCTCATGACGCCGCGAAAATAGGCAAGCGTATCTTTGAAGCACCTTGGAAACGGAAAACCATGACATCTGGATGCGCCGCTGCCTGAAACTGGCCGAACGTGGCCGCGGATTCACCAAATCCAACCCGCTTGTGGGTTGTGTGGTGGTGAAAGACGAGCGGATTATTGCCGAAGGATGGCATCGTGCCTACGGGGAAAGACATGCCGAAGCCGATGCTTTATGGCAATGGGGTGACGGAAACCTGCCCTCCGATGCAAGCGTTTACGTAAGCCTTGAGCCTTGTGCGCACCATGGCAAAACCCCTCCCTGTGCCGATTTGCTCATTGAACGCGGCGCAAAAAAGGTGATATGTGCATTGGGAGATCCCTTTCCTGAAGTGAATGGAAAAGGTTTTGCCAAACTCAAAGCAGCCGGAACTGAAGTTGTCACAGGTGTGCTCGAAGCCGAAGCAGCTTGGCAAAACCGCAGCTTTCTGCATTCGGTACGCAACCAGCGACCTTTCATTATTCTGAAATGGGCTGAAACGCTGAATGGCCTGATGGCACCCAAAATTCCTGCCCGCCAGCAGATTTCAGGGAAAGCGTCTCAAATCATCCTGCATCGGTGGCGGGCTGAAGAAGGCGCCATTTGTGTCGGGCGCAACACACTGGAATCCGACCTTCCCCAATTAACCAACCGATACTGGGGTGAACGGCAACCCTTGCGCATAGTCCTCGATCCACACCTGAAATCCAGCCCTGAGAGCCTGATTCAGGCGAATGCCGACAATCCGGTATGGCAGGTGAACATCCTGCAAAACACACAGACCGGTAACTTGCACCAAATCAAATGTTCGGAATCGGCATTTCTTCACGACCTGATGCAAGCCCTTCACTCGGCCGGCATACGTTCCTTAATCGTAGAAGGCGGCCCATTCACCCTGCAATCCTTCATTCAGGAAGGTTTGGCAGATGAATTCCGGATCATTCGTTCGAGAAACATAAGTTGGAAAGAGGGTATTCCCGCTCCGCAAGCAAATGGAATAGTCAAGGAACGGATACTTACCACGGAAGATGAAATCTTTATCATTCAACCTTCAATACAATCCGATTATCCAACTTCTTCGTTGACCAAAACACACAAAACACCATGATCTGGCTTCTCCTTTCCATACTGCTGTCGGCTTCCATCGTCTTGATTTTCCGCGCATTTCCACATTTCAATATCCATACCGGCAAGGCTATCCTGATCAATTACGCAACCTGCTTGTTGTTGGGAAACATCCTGTTGGGGGAAAACCATTTGTTCCAAGCCGATATCGCTAATCAAAACTGGTTCTATCCTGCCCTCGGGATGGGCGTTTTGTTCATCACCGTTTTCAGCGCCATGGGTTTCTCTGCTCGCCATGCCGGAGCTTCCTTTACTGCTCTGGCTTCCAAAATGGGCCTGTTGCTGCCGGTATTGACCGGTGTTTTTTTATTGGGGGAACCGCTGCGCTGGAATCTGCTTCCCGGTCTGCTCCTCACCTTAGCCGCCATCTGGTTGCTTACCCCGGAAAAGCCGGGCGAAAAACATGAAAAAGGCTGGACGCTCCTCATTCTGCCCCTGGTCTTCATCGGATCCGGTCTGGGTGATACCGGACTCAAACTGATCCAACATCATTACTTGCAGCATGGCCCGGAAATCGACACCGCGCGTTCCACCACCTTAATCTTCGGTTCTGCCTTCGTGTGTGGCATGTTTGCGAACCTCATCAGTCGCCAATCGATAGTACCAAGTGCTCGGGAATGGCTTGGCGGACTTGTGCTCGGCACAGTAAACTACTTTTCGGTCTATGCCTTGCTGCGCGCACTCAACAGCGATGGCTTACCGGCCAGTTTCTTTTTCCCGGTGAATAACCTGGGTGTCGTCTTGCTGGCCTTGCTCGTTTCAGATTTGTTGTACCGCGAAAAGCCGGACAAGCGTCAGAAAGCCGGGATTGGAATCTCCCTCCTCGCCATTCTGCTGTTGAGCCTTTGACCGCATGTTGAATCTGTTCAGCGACACCTACACCGTTCCGGCAAAAAAGGCTGATGCACACCTTCGGGAAAGGGGAAGCCGATTCCTGGCGTATGCCTTTCCCTGTGCGGATGAATTGAAAGCCCAGCATGCGCTTCAAGACCTGAAGAAACAATTTCCCGATGCTACACACCATTGTTATGCGATGGTGTTAGGCGCCGATGGTGCTTGCCAAAAAAGCTCCGACGATGGTGAACCGGCCTATAGCGCCGGCAAACCCATTCTTCGCGCCATTCTGGCCAGCGGGCTCACCAATGTATTGGTAGTCGTGGTGCGTTATTTCGGCGGAACCCAGCTAGGCATTCCCGGGCTGATTCAGGCTTATGGAAGCGCAGCCGGCATGGCCTTGGAAGCTGCCGGCCGCGTCGAAAACCGCATTGAAAAGAGCTGTTTCTTCACTGCAACCCATGGGAAGGAAAACGATATCTATCGCCTCCTGCAAACCTTACAGGCCAGGATCACAGAAACCACTTACGAAGCCGATGGAATCCGGATACAAGCCATGCTGGGCCTGAAGGAATGGCAATTGCTGAAGACAAGAGACGCAGACTACTACTTCCCCGTGCGCTTCAGCATGGAATGAAGATTACCCCGAACAGGCTTCCTTTACGGCCTGTGAAATGGCACGACGAAGCAAGATTCCAAGCAACGGCACTGCCAGGGCCAGCAATCCGAATGCCTCCCAGGATGGCAAGGCTTGGGTTTCGAAACCCTTTTGTTGCAATCCGATATTCAACAACAAGTGCAATGCAAGTGTAAGGCCCAAGGCTACTCCGGCTGCCAGGCCCAATTGCACGGTGAAACGCCGTTTCAATGGCGCGGCCAGTTGAGCAGGTGTACACCCGAGCAAGTAGAGCACCTGCAGATCGCGTGCTGAACGGTACACAAGAATCTGTGCGAATTGCACGATACCGAGCAATGCCAAAACGATCATTAGCAAGGCAAGCGATAAAACAGCGCCCATCATCAGGAGCAAGAGACTGTTGATACGGCTGGTGCGGAGCCTGTCGCCGCCGGCCATTTCGTATCCGGCCTCTGTGAATCGCTGCGTCAGTGCCGGGTCGCTGGGGTCATCGGCGCGTAAAATCAAACGCCCCGGGTTACCGCCCGTTTCGTCTCCGAATTGCCCATTGGCATAATCCATGAATTCCTGCGGAACCAGTACCGATTGAATCCGATTGGTGAATCCCGCGATGCGACCGCGGAAGGCTGCAGACTTCCCATTTCCATAAACAGCCAGATCGAACGAAACCGATTGCAATACCGATTCAGGAACAAGGGGCAGGCCCTGGCCTTGTGCGAATCCAAAATTGTAGAGTTTCAGATAATCGGCCGGGATAATGAGCGGAATTTCATCATCACCTTCTTCCCAGCCCCATCCTTCCTTATCCGTATCGATGAAGTCGTCGGGCACAGACTCCAGGAACATATCCGTGCTAAGACCAGGCATCGACGCTTGCATTCCGGCTCTGAAACTGGCCCTGACCTTGAAACGGTTACCGCTGAACGCGCCTACTGCGCCTATACCCGGCCACTTCCCTATTTCCTTTTGTTCCGCTTCATCGAAGCTACCCGGTCTTCCTGACAAGGTATTCAGCAATGATACCTTTTTGTTGATCACGAGGAAGTCACCACCGAGCAGGTCTTTCTGCCTGTTCATGACAGAACGGAAAGTCGCCGTTGTCTGCATCGCTCCGCTTAAGAGGAACAAGCCCGCTGCCGCTCCCGCCAAAGCCAGCCACAAACTGCGCTTTTTCCCGGCTTCCGCCAGCACTTTCAGTACAAATTGTTCGGTCTTCATATCTGTACAGGCTGAAACTGAGCGGGTGTATCCTGAACATTGAGACCGGTCAGCAAGACAGCAGCGCCTTGGGTTGCAGCTTCTTCCAGCGCCAGGTCGATTACCAGGCGCGCATTTTCGCGATCCAGGTGACTCACAGGCTCATCCATCAACAGGTATTGAAAAGGTTGACTCAGCGCCCGCACGATGGCCACGCGTTGCTGTTGGCCCATGCTCAGGGTGCGGCAGGGGCGTTCGAGCAAATTGGCGATACCGAGTCTTTCGGCCATGGCTCGCCAGCGCGATGAAGAAAATCCGGTCAGCGAAGCTTTGATCGCTATGTTCTCGGCAGCGCTGATTTGAGGAAACAGTTTCAAGTCCTGATAAACGCTCGCAAGACGATCGCGACGCAGCCCGGCCCAATCATCCGGCGTATACGCAGCTGAGTCTTTCCCATGGATTGCATACACACCGCTGAAATCGCGTCGTATGCCGAGGAGAATATGCATAAGCGTGCTTTTCCCCTTGCCGGAAGGTGCGTAAACGCTGTACAATTTGCCTTGGGAAAAGCTTACCCCTGTTTGCCAGATGCTGTCCGGAGCGGTGTTCCCTTCCAGCGGAGCCGGAACAAGGCGCTCAAATGTTAGCATCATCGTTCAGGTCGCCGATCATTTCAAAAAGGGTGCTGAGGAAATGCGCTTCCTTGTCTTTGAGCACAATCTTCACCACGCTTTCGTCTTTATCGGTCCAACCGACGATATGCGAAAACTTACCCAAGGCATCAGCTACTTTTTCTGTGCCTCGGCCCAAGGCATCGGATTCACCATTGAGCAAGGGATTATTTTTAGGGCTCAGATCGACCCAAATCTGTACCGGTTTTGAAGCAAAGTCAGCAGGCAGGCGATCGTCTTTCCAGGCCTTCATGGTTCCGCTTTCCTCCTGGTCCATCAGCATGCGCAACATACCCGGCGGACGGCTCACGCTAAATTCCTTGCTCCAGAATAAGGAAGTTGCCTGACTGATTCCGGCTTGTCCGCCCTGGCTCAGCGCGGTATCAAGTTTGGGTGTGTTGGCTTTCACCGGGATACGGATTGTGACCCCGATCGGATTGGGTTGGCGCACCATCGGATAACCCCAATCCGTCCATGTGGTATCGGCAGTCATCGGCAGGCGTGTGGCACTGGCCTGAATACAAATACCGTTGTCAACTTCCTTCAGAATGTCCATCATTTCAGCGGGAATTTCTTCGTCTGGCATGCTGCCGGCGATGGCTTTCATCAACGGCATCCACTCAACATTCATGGCCAGATGGAACAGCGGCGCCTTTCCGTCAGGTGTACCGATGATTTTATCTGGCAATGCGCCTTCCTTCATGTAGTCTGGAACCACTTGCTGGCCATCTGCATCGAGGTTAAGCGCTTCCATGTTCATTTCGCCCTGATCAAAATTTAAATACGCACCGGCATAGACGAAATTCTGCCCTGCAAGTCCTTTCGTCATACCACGACCCGCTTCGCGCATCATTTCCTTGAAGAAGCTGGTCTTGGTGTTCACATACATCGCGATATCTGCCTTCTTGCCGATGATTTTCTTGAACTCCGGCTTCTTGTCCATACACGCATCGTAGGTCTTGTTCAGGTGATCCTGGATGAGGTCTGTATGTCTTCTTCCGTCCATAAACACTATCATCAGCACATCGTTGTTCCAGCCCCAGGCTTCACGGTAACCGGCTTGCACGTAGGCCATATCGTCGCGGAACTTGATTTTCGCATCGCTGGGCAATTCCCGGTCAACAAACGTTTTGAGCACTTCCTGATCTTTTACGGGAAGCATGACGGCTACGTACTCCTTTCCTTTTTCGGAACGCGCAAAAACGTAAAACGACTTGCTCCAGCGTATGCCGGTCTTTTCCGGATTTCGGAAACCTTTCATCAGCAGCTTCATCAACATGGCATCTTCGTCTTCCAGCTTGTCTTCCAACTCTTTCAGTCCGCTGTTCTTTCCGATTTTTTCCATATCCATGCCGCGGATCAACTCTTTGGGGTCGAAGCGCATCACCAGTCCGGCGTCGTCGGGGATGTAAGAAGTAAGTTTATCGCTTCCGCCGAAGAACCAAATGCCCCCGGCAACCGCGAGCAGCACCGTTGCGGCGCCTATCCATAAACCTTTGCTGTTCAGATTCATCAAAGGCGAATTAACGCAGGAAATCAAAAAGATGATGAATCGGTGCAACCTTTGTCTAACGTAGCAGACCAAAATGGCAGACAGGGAGAAATGGGTGGATGACCTCCAGGAACTCATATCGGGCTGCAGGAAAGGCGATCCACATGCGCAGGAACAGTTGTTCAGGCGCTACGGACCGCGCATGCTTTCCATCTGCAGGCGGTATTGCAGCAACCTGGACGATGCCCGAGACGCCCTGCAGGACGGATTTGTAAAAGTGCTACAGACCATTTCCAAATACCGAGGCGACAGCGCCCTTGAAACATGGATGACCCGTATCTTCATCAATACGGCCATCGACCAGTTCAAGAAAAGTACGCGCTATGCGGGAATGTTCAGCGACGATACCCATCACGAACCGGAAGCCGACACCTACGACGACAATGCCGGTTTCCCCTGCTCTCCTGAAGAAGCCCTGGAAGCGCTCGACTTGCTGCCGCCGGGTTACAGGATGGTGTTTAACCTCTACGCCATCGAAGGCATGACCCATAGGCAAATCGCAGATGCCCTTCAGATTTCTGAAGGAACCAGCAAATCGCAATACGCCCGGGCCAGAAAACAGCTGCAGGAAATCCTCATCCAACGCCAACCGTGAACAAGCCGAAGCCCGACATAGAAGAGACCTTCAGGCAGTTGTTCAACAACCATGAACTGCCGGTAAGCGATGCCGACTGGGCAGCAGTCAGCGGGCGCGTGCAAAGGAAAAGACGCGGCGCATGGCTGTGGTTTATCCCCGCTGTATTGCTGTTGTGTTTCGGCACCTGGCTGTGGTGGAATGGAAACCATACAGAACTGAAACCATCGGCCCAAAAAAAGACTACTAAAACCCAAACACCCGAAACCCTACGTATCCAAACTGCCGTGGCAAGTGCCAAGCCAACCTTGACGGATGCATCAGAAGCGGCTCGTAGCATCGAAGATAACCGGAGGGAAAAGCTACCGCGCACCACCGGTCAATCCGGAAGCGCACCCGAGACAGAAAGCCATGAATACTCCCGCTCCGGCAGTGGCACGGAGGGCAGCAATTCCCAACCGGTTGCGAACGAAAGTAGCGAAACGGAACTGGAATTCCTCAGCCTGCCGGTGCGGAGGATTCAAATCTCACAGTTCAGCTCCAGGCCTGCCATGGCAAATGCGCTGAGCTGGCGCAGCAATAAGCCCATCCGCGATTTGTATTCACGTCTGCTCAAACCATATGTCGCCTTCGGCCCCGTAACCGGATTCAATCAATCCAGGCTACAAAATGGCCCTGCTGGCAGCGATTGGCAGGGAAAAACGCTCGCGGAACGAGGCAGCAGCCCAGGTTTCTTTGGCGGTGTTCAGGCGCTTTATGCCATTCCGGTCGGAAAATTCCACCTTCAAAGTGGTATTCAGGCCGGCATGGATTTGACACCGCGCCGTACCAACTGGAACTACACCACACGCATCGTAAGCGATTCATTCCCCTACCGCAATGTGCCGGGCGATACCCTGTTCTGGGTTCCGGTGCGCTACCGCGATACACAAATGCAGGTACAGACTGAAATGCGCATGCGCAGTATTGCGATACCACTCCAATGGACTCGCACCATTGCCCTGAACCCCAAATCGGGTATCGTCTTGCAAGGTGGGGTTCGCCTCGAACGCTGGTCGCTGGTTAGCGGAACCACTGTTAATCCGCAAAACGACCGCACCTGGTCGCAACAGCAATTCAACGGCGGCATTTACGGTCTCACCGCGCCATTGGCCAAAACCGCCATCAGCCGCTGGCAGGGAAGCGGCAGCATAGGGGTTGGAGCATACAGAAAACTCAACAACCATTGGACATTGCAAGGGCTTTGGAACTCAGGCACCCAATTGGGAAGAATAAAACCTGCGCAGAATCAGGTGGGAATGCGGCAGAACTTCGGATATTTACACATGCAAATGCTGTTCACATGGTGAGGAAGAAATCGGCAGGCAAAAAAACACTCGGTAAGGCAGGATTATTCATCCTGGTTTCTGTGTTGAGCGCCGGACTCAAGGCGCAGCTCGGTATTCCACTCCGGCTTGAACTCGAAAGCAACCCTGTTACGCGGGTGCTCGACGGTGCTATGTATGCCGCCTGGACCGCTCCGCTCAACGATAGCACTGACCTTGTTCAGGTAGGGAAATTCGACGGACGTATCTGGTACAATCTGCCCTCTTTCCGCATTTTGAAGGGCGGACAGATTCACGACCTGGCTGTTTATAAAGGAAAGTTGTTCGCGGCCGGTGGCTTTGTTCTCGCTGCCGACCGCCGCCACACTTGCCTCGCTTCCTTGAATGGCCGCATGTGGACCGGCCTGGCTGCTTTCAGCAATACACAACCTGAACCCCCTGCTATTCACAGCCTGGCTGTTTTTGAAGAGAAACTCTTCATTGGTGGCCGGTTCAACCAGGTTGCCGGCAGTGAATTCACCCATCTCACAACTTTTAACGGCACCGGATTCGCCAGGGCTATAACCACGGCTGCCGGAACAGACGGACCAGTCAACAAACTCCTTACCAACGGTACTGACTTATGGCTGACTGGCGCATTCCGTCGCTTTGCCGGTCAATCACTGAACGGACTTGCTTCCCTCAGAAACAATTCCATTTCAACCCGCAACAGCGGCTTACTGCTCACGAAGAACATTTTTCTTGCCGCTGGTAATATCTATGCCTTCGGAATAGACTCCAACCACACACGCACCCTTGTGCGCCTGAATGGCAAACCCGAAGCCTTGCGCAAAGGGCTCGACAGCCTGGGAGATATCACGGCGCTCGCAGACTGGAAAGGTGGGTTATTGGCACTGGGGCGTTTTCATATTAGCGGGTCATTCAATGCCGCATTCTTCACCCTGGGCCAATGGTTTCCGGATGAACTTTCTCCGCGGCAGAACCTGTTTACCCGTGCCAATCGCCTTAAAGAAGAATTGATTCTGTCAGGCCCGGGCATCTGGATAGATGGCCGCAACCGCGGGCCGGGCATCGTGCGTCTGTTGGCCGACCGTATCCGTATCAGCGGCCGTGTGTTTTACGACAAAAACAGCAATGGCCGGTGGGATATAGGCGAACTCCTCCTGCGCGACCGGATGGTTCGCGCCGGCAACGGCCTGTCTGTGAATACCGGCGCAAACGGTCGCTACGACATGCTGCTAGCCGCCGGACGCAACTATACCCTCAGTCTTGACAGCCGAACCGGCTGGACCGATGCCGCACCACAAACTGTGCAGGTTCGCGACAGTATCCGTTTCTACGAAGTGAACTTCGCCCTGCAACCGGCCAATAACCAATGGCGCGACCTCAGTGTGCGCATTGTGCCGGCACAGGGAACGAGAGCGCGGCTGGATACTGCAGAAAGCTATGCTGTTGTAGTTGAAAACCGCGGAATACTGAATACCAGTGGCAGTCTGAATCTACAATTCAACAGTAAAGTTGCCAATACCGTTGTCACGCCTGCTCCTGATGTCATCAACAACGGACGCTTTACCTGGAATCTGGCGAATCTGGAACCCGGTGAAGAACGACGCATTCTACTGCATACACGTTTCCCCTCCAACCGCTTCAACACCAATGAACAAGTAAGCTTCACCGCTTCCATGAGCCTGGACGAAGGTGGCGATGGCGCACCAAACGACAACCGCGATTCCCTGCCGCAAACCCTTGGCTACGGATCGGCCAGCGGGGTGGAAAAACTTCAGATTCCGTCAGCAAGCGCGGGCGACAGCCTGGCTTATGTAGGAACCGGCGAACAGGATATCCATTATATCATCCGTTTCGAAAACACTGGAACAGATACGGCCCGGAGCATTACCATTATCGATACGGTAGACATCTCCCTGCAAATCGCCTACATCCAGGAGACCGGAGCGAGTCACGGTTACACCCGCGAAATGCTGCTCGATCCGAATCTTCCAGGCAAGGCCGTGTTTGTTTACACCTTCGACAATATCAACCTTCCCCCGTCGACAGGAAACCCGGAATACACCTTGGCCCGCGGTTTCTTTGGATTCCGCATTGGACTGAAAACCGGAAACCCGAGCGGCACCATCATCCGAAACAGGGCCGGGGTGTACTTTGACTACGACGCGCCCCTGCTTACCAATACGGTAGCTTGTATGTTGCAGGAAGGAATGAGCACAAATAACCTGAGCATTGGCTCCTTCCGGCTCTATCCAAATCCAACAAACGGAATGATTCAGGTTGCTCTTCCCGAAGGAAACCAAGACTGGCAAATCCGTTTTGTGGATGCCGGAGGTCGGAGCCTGCAGGTTCCAACCCGAGTCCAGAGAACCAGCCTGCATGTCGATGCGTCTGCTTTGCAATCAGGCACTTATTTCCTACATCTGCAGCACAGTCATGAAAGCGCGGTGCTTCCCTTCATCGTTCAACACTAACACACACAGAAAAACTATACCATGAAAACATCCCTCACCCGCAGTATCGGCATCTGGCTTGTCCTGGTGCTTACTGCCTTTCTGCCCGAAAAGGCCGGGGCGCAGCAACAACTGAAAGGTTGCGCCGGTATGGCCAATTTCGAGTTCAAGGTAGAATGCAATACCCTCATAGCCTGGGGAAAATCAACAACCCAGCGCACCTGCCCGAAGTATAGCTGGAGCTTCGGCAATGGAACCGGTGGCCATGGCCAGCAAATCAGCTACAAGTATGCACAGACAGGTATCTACACCGTTTGCCTGCGCGTAGTTGATTCTTGCCTGGGCTGCGATACCACCATTTGTAAAAAGGTGGAAATCAAAGGCTGCAACAACACTGCCTGCCAGTTGAAACCCGATTTCAGCTTCAAGGTCGATTGTCGCAATGTGGCATTTGAAGCCAGCTCAAACCTCAGCAACACTACCTACAGCTGGACCTTCGGCGATGGTGGAAGCGGCAATACAAAAGCAGTGAAGCGCGGCTACCTGAAAGACGGCGAATACACCGTTTGCCTGACTGCAACCTGGGTTGACCCGACTACGCAGAAAGTTTGCAAGGAAACGGTTTGCAAAAAAGTGGTAATTCGTTGCCAACAGCGCGAACCCTGTGAAATCAAAGGCGATTTCAGCTTTAAACAGAACGGTGGAACCCTCGGATTCTCGGCAACTTCCAACCATGGCCAGCGCTACGTGTGGGATTTCGGCGACGGCACAACTAAAACAGGGCAGCATCAACAACACAGCTACAAAAAGCCGGGCACATACACCGTTTGTGTGACCATTTACGGGAAAGATCCGCGTTGCTTCGTGAAAATTTGCAAGAAAGTAATCGTAAAGGAACCTTGCAGGTTGAGTGGCGGATTTTATTTCACGCCCGTCAGCGGAAGCCCCAATACCTTGAAGTTTATCGGTCATTCTACTGCCAAAAACGCTACCTATACCTGGTCTTTTGGTGATGGCACTGCCGGAACGGGCAAAACGCCGCAGAAAACCTACAGCCGTCCCGGAACCTACGAAGTCTGCGTAACCATCCGTGCTGAAAAATGTGAAGTAAAAATATGCCGCAAGGTGGTTGTTCCCGGCCAGACAATTGGTTGCCAGGTTCCCAAGGAGTTTGGCTACAGCATCTCGAATACCAATTGCCTTTCCTACACATTCGAAGCGCCACTCAGAAACTGTGTGAAGTACCAGTGGACCATGGGCGGTCATACCCTCAACACCCGCCTTGCCCAATTCACTTTTGCCAAAGCCGGTACCTACCAGGTTTGCCTGAAAGTACTCGACAGCTGCAACAAGTGCGATACCATCATTTGCAAAACCATTGAAGTAAAACCCTGTGCGAAGAAATGCGAAATGGGCATTGCCGTTAGCTGGCCAAACAGCCTGAACGATTGTACCGATGGCTCATTCTCTGTTGGCTATACAGACCAAACGACCATTGGTTGCCGTAAAGTGGTGTGGAACTGGGGCGACAATACCAATGCCACACACAGCATGAACGCAACGCACCGCTTCAAGAAAGGCACTTATCGTGTGTGCGTGAAAATTGTCGATTCATGCAAGGGCTGCGACACCACCATCTGCAAGGAGTATGTGGTGAGCGGATGCACATCAAAATGCGGATTGAATGCCGTGAACTTCAGTTACAGGATCGATTGCAACAAGATTTACTTTGAAGGCAATAGCCAGAACTGCGCTTCTTATGGATGGAGCTTTGGCAATGGAACCTACGGAACCGGCAAGACGCCGACCGGAACATTTGTTACGGGCAAGTCGTACAATGTTTGCCTGAAGGTAACCGATACCTGCAACAAGTGCGATACCATCGTGTGCAAGACCATTCAGGTTCCGGCCTGCAACCCTTGCCAGATTGCCGCTATGTTCTCGGTTGACAGCATTGTAAAAGGAAGGGTTTATCTCACCAATAAGAGCTCATCGAACGCCGTTTGGTATTCCTGGAGTTTTGGCGATTCAACTTCCTCTTCCGACAAAACACCTAAGAAGACTTACGCTTCCGTTGGCACCTACAAAATCTGTCTTAAAGTGTGGGATCAGAATAAAAACTGCAGCGCTGAATACTGCACAACAATCAAGATCTCCAGCTTGAGAAACGGAAGCCTGCCTGCACTTCAACAAGGTACGGATGGAGATGTGAAGGTTTATCCTAACCCGGCAAGCAACCTGCTGCAAATAGATTGGAACAATACCATAGACCAT
>CANHTS010000055.1 GCA_947463435.1 Flavobacteriales bacterium
GTTTCATTTTTTATGCAAGGCTTCGCGGAGCATGGCCCGTGCCCGGCTTAGCTGGCTCTTGGAAGCGCCTTCGGCTATGCCCAGCAGTTCGCTGATCTCCTTGTGGGAACGCTGTTCGATGGCGTACAGGTTGATGATGATCCTGTACTTATCGGGCAGCGAGGCTACGGCTTGCATGACCGTATCCGCATCCCAGGCTGTTTGCGGTTCTTCCTCTTCCTCCTGACTGTCCGCAATCTCGGTGTCATCGTCGAGGCTGAACCATTCTCCCCGGCTTTTGCGCTTGCGGATGCGGCTGATGGCCTCATTCACAAATACACGCGTCATCCAGGTTTCAAGGGCGCTCTGCCCCTTGAAGGAACCAATCTTCTCGAATACTTTTACAAACCCGTCGTGCAACAGGTCTTCAGCATCTTCGCGGGAGCTGCAATAGCGCAGGCAGACCCCATACATGCGCGGACTGAGCCGACTGAACAGCTCTTGCTGCGCCCGCCGGTCTCCTTTCCTGCATCCTTGTATGAGTTCTTCATCCGCCGTCAAGGTTGATTCGCTATTATGGACGCAATATCAGGAAAAGGTTGCAAGGGGAGGGTAAAGTTATTGGGTAAATCGGGTGGGTCAGCGGCCGGGTTACTTACTTTGAAGAAATGGCTCGTTAGGTCGACGGGCAAGCACAGTAAACCGCTGGATCAAGCGACTGAACCGGCAATAAACCGGATGCTTGAAGGCCATACCAGCAGTTTGATGGTTGCCTTACAGATGCTATTTAATTGGTATGGCTCAACAGGTATTTCTATATCGGCAAAAGCCTTTGTGTGAAATGGAATGATTTTTTGTTCAAGCGGAAGGGGTTTGCAGCGCATCTGTTTGGTAGTCAAATATATAGGTATTCGAATAATGGGTTGTGCACAATCGACATGCGCCAACCCATACGCCGTATGTGTTTGCCCGCATTCAACCGGCAAGTGTTCTGCGGATGTTTTGTTGAATATTGGGTTCATGTTCATGTGCCGTTATTGAAGGGTTTAAGTAGCTGCAGGTCATGGAATGAAACGATGGGGTATTGCGCTATCTATGTTAAACAGAAGTTTCGCATTTTACAGACTTGTGGATGTAATGCATGTAAGCCTACGCGCATAGTAGAAATTCTACTTTACATAAATTGGATATGCGGCGCACCCAAAAACTTGCAAAGTAGTCTGATTCAGGGCAAACTACCCTTTGCGGGGACGGGTCGAGGTGATGGAGCAGGGTAGTTTTGAATGTCAACTTTAACAAGTTACTATGAAAAAACATTTAATTACCCTCACAAGTGTCCTGCTCCTCTCTGCAGCGGCCTACGCACAACCCAGCGCCTGGGTCAACTGCGGTTCCGGAGTCGGCGGCTCGACCGTTACCCGCACCTGGGACGGTGGCGGCGCCGATGAAAACTGGTCTACCGCTGCCAACTGGAGCGGAGATGTAGTTCCCGATTGCAATGACAACGCTGTATTCGACGGTACTTCTTCCAAATGGTGCCGCATCACTTCCAGCGTTACCGTGCGCGACATTACCATGAACAGCACCTACAACGGCCGTTTGTTCATCGAAGGCACTTCGGCTGTAACGGCTGAAGACATCGTGGTAAACGAAAACATGCTGATTGCCGGCCGCAACAACGGCACCCTGAAAGCCAATACCCTGACTATCAGCAACAACGGTTATGTCGCTCTGATGAAGGCGGAATTTTCCGGCGCATTCACGGTAGGTGTTGCCGGTTATGCAACCTTCTACAGCCTGGGTTCGCTGGATGCCGGTTCTTTCACCCTTGGCAACCACGGTTTCTTCCGGGCTCCCCAGGGCTACAACCTGAACCCCAATGCGAAGGTTGTGGTACGCGGAGCTTTCCAACAAGATAAAATAACCACCTTCGACCACAGTGAAGGGCTTTTTGAGTTTATTACTACGGGCACAGTTGGTATAGACCTCAGCACGGGAACCAGTCAAACCCAAGGACGTACCGTGTTCCATAACCTGGTAATGAATGCTACTGGAGTGTCGGACAATTTCCAGATTTGGCATACCGATACGATTGTGGTGGCCAACAGGCTCACCATGGTAAAAGGTGAATTCCGCGGAGGAGGCTCCTCAGCTGCTTTTGTGGTTATTGAAGACACCCTGCAATACAATGGCAACGGAGACGCCGGTTCAGAAGTTGATTTCATTGTACGCGGTCCCAAAACCTGCGATCTTTTCCTAAGCACTGAAGACGTAGCCGGAGGCACTTCCATACTGTACATTAAAAACAAAGCGGTAATCCGCAAGGGTGCTGCCAGCAGCATCAACAGCCGTTTTGATCTTATTCTGGAGAATGGTGCTGACGTTTCTTTCGGAGATGCAGTAAATGTTACACAGAAACGTCCCTTGGACATCCGAACTGGAGCAAGCATTGCATTGCCTGCAGCCAATACTTTCAGTCTTGAAAACGCTGATTTGTATGCGCGGGGTACAGTAAATCCCGGCAGCGGAACGTTCGCTTTCACCGGCAGCACTAGCTCCGTTTACGATCTGTTCGGTGGCAGTATTGATCTTTACAATGTTGTAATCAACAAAGGAGTTGCTGGCACCAGCGATCCTGGCAATTTGCGTCCGCTCACTATCAATGGTGGTGGCGTAATGCGTGTGAAGAATGATCTCACATTCGATGAGGCCGACTGGCGCCAGGGTGGTACAACTACCATCATTGAAGTGGAAGGCGATTGGATCGTAACTTCCAACAATACCAATAACACAGGAACTGACAACAGCATGATTGTTCGCTTTGTTGGGAATAGCAACAGTATCATCCAGTCTGACGGTAAGCTGAATGGCAACTGTGATATCCGTATCAACAAGGATGCCAGCAGCAATACGGTAACCGTAACCGGCTCACTGCAAGATATCGGAAACGAAGCAGCACAAATCACCATCACCAAGGGCAAACTTGCCTTCGATGGTACCAAAAACGCAACCCTGCGCGGCAGTAATGAGCCCGGTCTGATCGTGAGCGCTGATGGCCAGCTTGTTGCTCCCGACGATGACGAATTGACCATCACCTGTTCCTGGAACTTCGCCGGCCAGGCTTCCTTGGATGCCCAGAGCGGAACCATTGTGATGGCTGCACCCTCCAGCGTTGATGCTTTTACCCAGAACAACAGTGCTATCACCGTAAACAATATCCGTTTCATCAACAATGCACACTACCACTGGGGTGCCAATGCAGCAGCAAACTCAGATGAGCTCTATGTAAAAGGCAACTTCAACATTTCAGATGTTGCAACCCGTGTTCGTTACGTGACGGTGAAAGTGGAAGGCAATTTCACTACCATCGCCGGAACCTCTATAAGGTCAGAATTGCAGGAAGTGATTTTTGTGGGATCCAACAACCAGACCCTTACCTGCGGTGACGCCGACGAAATCCAAGAAGGTGTTGAGATCAATAAGACCGGCGGAAACGTTACCCTCGGTGCCAACCTTAGCCTGAACAGGCTGGAACTCACTGCCGGCAACCTCCTGTCCAGCACTTACCTGCTCACTGTCACCGGCAACAGCGCGATCGTAGGTGGCAGCAGCAGCTCCTTTGTAGACGGAAAACTGCGCAGGGTAACCACTACTTCCCTGGCAAGCGGTTTGACTTTCCCCATTGGCAAAGGCAGCGCCTACCGTCCCGTTCGAATTACCAATATCGGCAGTACCAATTCCTGGGATGCTGAATATTTCGCTGCTGATCCTACCAGCGCCTTCGGTGCCACGGTAAACGCTCCCCTCGACGCTGTTTCCAGCACCGAATACTGGACCCTCGTGCGCAATACCGGCACTCAAAACACTACGGTTGGTCTTTCTACCAACGGCAGCAGCTTCACCGATGCCGATACCCGCGTTGCACGCTGGAACACAGGTACCACTTCCTGGGACAACTTTGGTCCCGGTACCGGCGCCGCTTCAGGTTTCGTTACCAGCAGCAGCACCATTGCATCCCTCGCAACCTACAACTTCACCCTGGGCGTTGACAATCCTGCTCCCAACCGTGTAATCAATGGTGTGGAAGTGAGCGGCAACGAGATCGCGACCGGCAAGAGCCAGCAGCAGGCCGAGCCTGCCGTTGCGCAGCAAGCCATTGCTTTCAACGTGTTCCCGAACCCTGTGGTTGAAACCCTCCATTTCTCCCTCAGCGGAGCCGACAAGGGCAGCGTAGTGCTCAGCGACATGAGCGGCAAGGTAATCGGCATCTACAATGTAGCCGACACCCGCAGCATCAGCGTGCGCAACCTGTCTGCCGGCGTGTACTTCGCCACCTATACCAATGGTGTTAATCGCATCACCCAACGCGTGGTGCGCAATTAATAAAGACCGCAACTTTTTCATGTAGTTGCAATTGACGCAAGGAATCCCGCTTCGGCGGGATTTCTTGTTTTGGACCTTTCTGTTCTGGTTGGTTTATTGGTTTTGTTTCGAGAAATCAGCAGTTTTAGATGCAATTATTCAGGATGTTCCGTCTTTTATTCGTCTATCCTCATTTTCGGGTATTGGCTTTCCGTTGTAATTAGGGTTTATTCGTGCGTTATTAGGGTTTTTACAATAAGAAAATAGTTTTTGTAGTAATTTCGAACTACCACAAACGCATCAACAATAAGTATACCCAAACATGAGCCAATTAACTGAAAGCATTAACCAAATGGTTGCTTTGACCAGCGAAGAGAGGGAAATCATTGAAAAAGCATACAAGACAGTGCATATTCCCAAAGGCGCGTTTTGGGTAGAACAAGGAAAGCGCTGCAAGGAGGTCGGTTTTGTGGTGTCGGGGAAACTACGTTTTTATTACCATGATGAAGACGGGAATGAAATCACCTGCTACTTCATAACGGAGGGCCAGTTTATGTCATCCTTTACCAGCTTCTTAACCAATGCACCGGCCAGGGAGAATGTGGTGACCATTGAAGATACCGAACTGCGTGTGATCAATCAGGAAGAGTTGGAGGCGCTTTCTGTCCTTGTCCCGAAAATGCATGTCTTCAGGCGTATCAACGCGGAGAATCTTTTCATTTCCATGGAGAAGCGCGTCAATATGTTGCAATCCCAATCTGCTTTTGAGCGCTATGAAAAAATGCTGCACGAAAGTCCCGACATCATCCTGAGCGTTCCTTTACAATACACTGCATCCTTTTTGGGTATTACACCACAACACCTGAGCAGAATACGCAAAGAACTCACCAAATGAATTCTTAACAATTGTTCAGGTGACGATGGCTGCATTGCCGGCACATTTGCACGGTCATTCATTATGCAGACAAGAGCCAGGCTAATCTTCATGCTGAGCGGAATCATTGGTTTCTTACCCGCTTCAGTTCATGCGCAAGCAGAAGCCGCGACAAATCGCTGGAGTATAGAAACCGATGTGTTGTGGCCGGTCTTTCCCGGCGCTACCAGAACCCATGTCTTGTATCAACTTTGGCAAAAGGGGCAACTCCGTGGCGATATCTACGGCGGAATCAATATTGACTTTCCCCAAAACCGCGAAACGGAAGGGCGTTTCGCCGATTACAGCATCGCCAGCGGTTACCGGCAGTATCTCTGGAAAGGGCTGCATATCGAATTCTCGCAGACAACCGGTATGGGGGTATTGCAAAACCATGTTACGACAGGCAGAACGTACCGGAGCTTCGACTGGCTGATGACAGGCTATGCAGGCTACCGTTTCACTTTTGCCCGCAAGAAACTTTACCTGCTGCCGCAGTTTGGCATTGCCCGGGTGATCTATAAATCCAATCCCTGGCCCATATATGCAGACAAAACCCTGAGCACCGAAGTGGGAGAGACGTTGTTCCCGCTGGGCTCCCTGAGGTTCGGATACAATTTTTGAATCCTGAAGCCGCTTCATTTGGCTTCACTGCCTTGGAAGCTTCAACAGGTGGCCGGAATTATCCAATCACGCCATTCTGATACATACAACGATGCCATACGAAGTTGTCCTTTATCAGGCATGGTTTGAATAATGAAATGAACGCGTAGGATACCATTGGCAAAACAATACCGCAATCAGGATAAAGCTACACGATAGAGGTAATGAAAGTAGCAATCAGGACAAAGGTTGCGGTGATTTTTAATCAATTTTACATGTCGTAATCCGGGTGTGAAATTGTCTTTTAATGATCGGTGTATCCATATTTATGCATATGATTGCCGCATATGGATTAGCAGGTCGGGAGAAGCGTTTTACCATGCATCCTGCAATGTAAAAACATACCCGTTTTTGTGCCGAATGAAATGCCCCCCAATTTTTAATGAAGCTACAGCCTATGTCAGAGAAAAACAGCATTGAGAAGGAAATTGGGAAAGTGCTTTCCAATATTCGCAAGTTTCGCGAACTTCGGAACATGACCCGCGACCAGTTGGCCGCAGATCTTGGGCTGAGCGCATCCGGGTATTCTAAAATAGAACGGGGTGAAATCGAACTGACTGTCTCCCGTCTGTATCAGATAGCGGCGGCCCTCGATGTTACCGCCCAGCAAATCCTCGAATTCGATGTCAGCAAGGTACTTGGAAGCAGTGCATCGGAGGGACATGAAAACGACGAAGGACCCACGACCAGGTCTTTTCACAACGACGTGATGTACAAGTACATTGAAAAGCTGGAAGACGAAAACCTCCGCCTTAAAACCGAACTGACGTTGATGCGAGGTGATTTGCCGTACGAAAAACCGAATCATCTCTTGCGCAAAGACCAGCGGTTTTGATCCGGCTGTGCAGGTAAACTGCGTGGTTTAGAAGCCTTCCAAAGCCATTGGTTGCGCATGCTTTGTTCTTGGCAGGGCAGTTTGACCTTTATTGCTCCCCGGGCCCCAAACATTCCTGGCCCGATTCCTTTTTTATTGTGGTAAGATTCCGGTTTGTGTCCATACGCCTCAAGCACATAAGGGTTGTTGAATCCAGAATCGTGCAGTAGGAATTGGTCATGAGGGGTCAAAAGCCCATTCCCGATAACTGTCAGGATCGGGTATTTCCTGAACGCGGCATAATGGACCTTTATGGTGAGAGAAGGAAATGCAGTTTACGTGAGATTTCAAAGGGATTTTGGGCCGGAATAGAATTTCTAATGCAGGATTTGGTTCAGAGGTATTTCAAGTGAAATGATGGCAGGCTTTCGGAGTCGCATTTTAGGTTTTTGTGAATTATGCCGAAAAAAGGACAAAAAAACCTTAAGGCGGATATAAAAGCCAATCTGCGGCAGAAGTTCACCCTTTGGCTACATCTAATTTTGGTGTGTCAAAATTAAACCCCTAAAACAATTACTATGAAAAAACAAATCATCCCCCTGACCCTCTCCCTGTTGCTTTCATCGGCAGCCGCAGCCCAACCCAGCGCCTGGGTAAATTGTGGCTCCGGCTCCTCTGCGACCATTACATGGGTCCGTCCAATCAGTAGCACGAGCGATTCCAGTTGGTTTAACCCGTCCAATTGGAGTACGAATTCAGTCCCCGATTGCAATGACAATGTCGTTTTCTCCGGCAGTACATCCTCGTGTGTTGTCGATGGTAATGTGAAGGTCCGCGATATCACGTTAAATGGATGGAAGGGCCGCCTGCTGGTGGAAAGCGTAACCATTGAAGCGGAAGATGTGACCATTGATGGGAGCATGCTTACCCGTCAGGTGGGTTATCCCAGAGGAGGTATACTAAAAGCCAATACCCTGACGATCGGCAATAATGGTTATGCCGGATTGTTTAAAGCTGAAATTTTGAACGCACTCACCCTACAGGATGCGGGCTATCTGGCGATGTATGCTAATGGATACCTGAATGTGGGAAGCTTTTCCATGGGTGATTTCAGTGAGTTTGTAGCCCCCGATGGTTACCGCGTGAATCCAGAGGTAAAGGTTGTGGTGCGAGGAAGTTTTACACGCAATGCGCGGTCATCTCTTCGCCATTCACGTGGCCTTTTTGAGTTCACTGCCACCACAAGTATCGATCTGAACCTCAGTTCCGGTGCAGGACAATCGGGTGCACGTACCAATTTGTGGAAGGTGGTAATCAATATGACAGGTTCATCCGATAACGTTCAGATCAGCGCTTCTGATACGTTGGTAGTTGGAAGCAGACTGACAATAATCAACGGAGAATTCCGCGCCGGCGGAGGTGCAAACGCATGGGTGGTAATTGAAGACACCCTGGAGTACAATGGTGTTGGCGACGGTGGTTCACAAGCCACATTCCTGGTTCGCGGTGCCAAGACTTGCGACCTGTTTCTGAGCGCAGAAGACGTATCTGCCGGTTCATCCATTCTGAACATCTCGAATACGGCCGTGATCCACAAAGGTTCCGCCAGCAGCATTGGCAGCCGCTTTACGCTGAACCTGATGGATGGCGCAAATGTCTCTTTCGGCAATACGGCAGATGTAACCCAAAAGCGCAACCTTACCGTTGCTGCTTCCGCAACCTTGTACCTGCCTGCAGCCAATACCTTCAGTCTCGAAAGCGCCAACCTGAGCGTGGCCGGTACCATCGTGCCCGGCAGCGGAACCTTTGCATTTACAGGCAGCGCAACCAATACCTACGATCTGATTGGCGGCACCAAGGAGTTCTACAACGTGATCATCAACAAGGGAACAGCCGGTACGTCGGATCCCGGAAACCTGGAACCCCTTGAAGCCTCCAATGGCGGTGATGTAATGCGTGTTAAAGGTGACCTCACTTTCGATGAAGCCGATTGGCGCAATGGAGACAATACCTCCATCATCGAAGTAGAAGGCGATTGGATCGTTACGGCGAACAACACCAACAACAATGGTGCTACCGCCGGCATGATTATCCGCTTCGTGGGCAATGCTAACAGCAATATCCAGTCTGATGGTCGTTTTAACGGTGATTGCGATATAGAGATTAATAAAGACGATGCATCAGACGAGGTGACCGTTACCGGCACACTCCAGGATATTGGCAACGATGCCAGTGTGATTTCGATCACCACCGGTATGCTCGGTTTCGACGGTACCAAAAATGCTACCATGCGCGGCAGCGACGGTCCGGGTATCGTTGTTGGATCCAACGGTAAACTGGTAGCTCCCGATGATGACGAACTGACCATAAGTGCTTCATGGGATTTCGATGGTGCCAATTCATTCGATTGCCAGAGTGGTACGGTTGTGATGTCCACCGGAACCGGAACGCGCATTGGTTTTGACCAGAACAACAGCTCCGTGGTGTTCAACAATATCCGTTTCGCATCCGGCGCACGCTGGGAATGGGGTGCCAACGCCGGTGCCAACTCCGACGAACTGTATGTGAACGGCGATTTTGAAATTGCCAACACCGGCGCGCGCGTTCGTTATGTAACGGTACAGGTTGAAGGAGATTTTACGACCATCGCCGGTACCGGCACTAAATCACAACTCGAAAAAGTTGTATTCAGAGGATCAGGCAACCAGACCCTCACCTGTGGCGATGTGGATGAAATCGATGAAGGTATTGAAATCAACAAATCAGGAGGTAAAGTAACCCTTGGTGATGATCTTTCGTTGGATGCTCTTACCCTTACTGCAGGTAATCTTGTTACCAGCACGTATCAGCTGATCGTTTCCGGAAACAGTGCTATCACTGGTGGTAGCAGCAGCTCTTTTGTCGACGGCAAATTGCGTCGGGTAACAACGCTCACCCTTTCCGGGGGGCTTGTTTTCCCTATCGGCAAGAGCAATGCCTACCGTCCGGTAAGGATTGCCAACGTCGGCCAAACCAATACATGGGATGCTGAATACTTCGCAGCAGATCCTACCAGCGCTTTTGGTTCCACGGTAAATTCACCTTTGGATGCGGTTTCTACAAGCGAATACTGGACAATTGCCCGTATTGCAGGAACACAGCCTACTACCATCGGACTTTCTACTTCCGGCAGTTCATTTGTTGATGGCAATACCCGTGTAGCTAGCTGGAATACAGGAACTACTTCTTGGGACAATTTCGGACCAGGCACAGGTGCCGCAGCAGGTTTAGTGATTAGCAGCAGTACAGTGACTTCTGTAGCTACCTACAACTTCACCCTGGGCGTTGACAATCCTGCTCCCATCAACCTCGTAAACGGCGAGCAGGTGAGCGGCTCAGAAATTGCCACAGGCAAGAACCAGCAGCAGGCTGAGCCCGTGGCTGCGCAAAAGGTAGTTGCCTTCAGCGTGTTCCCGAACCCTGTGGCTGAAACCCTGAACTTCTCCCTGAGCGGTGCCGATAAAGGCAGCGTGGTGCTGAGCGACATGAGCGGCAAGGTGATCGGAATCTACAACGTGGCCGAAACCCGCAGCATCAGCGTACGCAACCTGGCTGCCGGCGTGTACTTCGCCACCTACACCGATGGTGTTAACCGCATCACCCAACGCGTGGTGCGCAACCAATAACAACGTTAGCTTTTTCATGCAGATGAATGACAGGGGTCCCGCTTCAGCGGGACCCCTTGTTTTTTAGGCCATGCATCAGGCGCTCAGGTATGCGAGGGTGATATTCTTATCCCTTCCGGCTTTGTTCCTGTACGCTTGCATCTGCCGGTTTCATTCGCCCTAACTTGCGGCTGATAGCCTGAAATGCGTATACGGCGAAATGAAGGCTTGGCTATCGGGATTGCGCAAAAACCAAATGCAGCAAGCATAAAGCCAATCCAAAATAAGCTAAACCCCACACTTTCGTGACCGTTGCCAAATGCCAGGCATAATTGCTGCCCAACGGACCATCCAGTACCTCACCCGATCGGTGCCATGGTCTTTGTTCTTGTTGCCCTCGGAACATGTCGAAAGTCATTTTTATTATTGATTGATAGTTTTCGATTACCAAAATAGCCAAAATTGTTACTATTAATAAAAATTTAAGCGCTTAGATCAGGGTTTTTATTTAGTTTCGATGGCTGTATCAAGTATGTAGGTTATGGCAATAGAAGCGTCTTTGTTGAAGGAAGTTGAGAGCGTTCTCAATAATATCCGTAAGATCAGGGAGTTGAAGAACATCACCCGCGATCAACTTGCGGCGGATATTGGCATGAGTACCTCCGGTTACGCGAAAATTGAACGGTGTGAAATTGAATTGACGCTTTCACGCTTGTATCAGATTGCGCAAGCCTTGGAGTTGAAAGTGCAGGAGTTATTGGATTTCAATGCAATCCAAATGCTCGGAGGCGACGAGCGTGGCCATGCCAATGCAGCTGCAGAAATCGGGAAAACACAGGATTCATACGAAACCACCATATTCCACAAATACATCGAAAAGCTGGAAGATGAAAATCTGCGTCTCAAGGCCGAGCTTTTGGCTTATCGTGCTGAGCCACGTTACGAAAAACCGGCCTACCTGCTCCAGAAAAACGGCAGGTCCTGAAGCCGGAACCAACAGCCCACCGGCTGTATCGCCTGCATCCTTCTGACTGAAGCGGATGGTTTCCATGGCACATGCCCTGCAGGCCCGAAATGCATGGTCATTGCATGGGCATGGCACAACAAACATTCCTGGCCCGATTGCTGTATTGTTGTGGTAAGTTTCTGATATATGGCTAAAAACGAAAAGAACAACCTGAGCCCGAAAGACGAAAAACGCATCAAGCGCGCTTTCCATAACAAGCGCTGGCCTGAAGTAGCCAGTACCATGAGCTGGAGTATCTTCAAAATCATGGCCGAATTCGTGGATGGTTACCAGTCGCTGGCCCGCATCGGTCCATGTGTGTCCATTTTTGGTTCCGCCCGCACGCCCGAAGACCATCCGCATTACGAACAGGCCCGTCGCATTGCCTACGAATTGAGCAAAGCCGGTCTAGGTATCATCACCGGCGGCGGTCCGGGAATCATGGAGGCAGCCAATCGCGGCGCTAAAGAAGCCGGTGGCAAATCCGTCGGGCTCAATATTAACTTACCTTTCGAACAGACGCCCAATCCCTACCAGGACCGCGACAAGACCCTGATGTTCGATTATTTCTTCGTCCGCAAGGTGATGTTCATGAAGTACGCACAGGGTTTCGTAGTGCTGCCCGGCGGCTTCGGTACGATGGACGAACTTTTCGAAGCCCTCACCCTGGTGCAAACCGATAAAAAGGCGCGCTTCCCCATCGTGTTGGTCGACAAAGCGTTCTGGTCGCCCTTGCTCGATTGGATCAACAAAGTGCTGCTCGAAGAACACAAATACATCAGCCCGGAAGACCTTTTCCTCTTCCATATCGTGGATACCCCAGAGGAAGCCGCTGAAGTGGTGCTTGAATTCTACAGCAGGTACACCCTGCAGCCGAACTTCTGATCCTGCCTGGCAGTTCAAACAATCCGGCGCGTCCGGCTGTTCGTTCAGGGTTGTGATGAAAAAACTCCATCCTGTTGCAGCACTGTTATTTGTGCTGTTCCCCCTCCTGGTACAAGGCCAGCAATTCGCTGAAATCAGCGGGCAGGTAAACGACAAATCCAACCTGCGCCCGCTGGGCGGAGTGAAGGTGCAGGTTTCCGGACAGGATAAAGAGACCTTTACCGATTCCTTTGGCCGTTACCGCATCGAAGGCGTAAAGCCGGGTAGTTATAATATCAGCTACGCATTGGAAGCCTATACCGAAGTGGTGCGCTATAACGTCGTACTCACTTCCGGTAACATCAATGTATTGAACGTGGAAATGGAGCCGCAGGTGCAGACCGTAGGCACGGTGTCTATCCGCACAACGCGCAAAACTGCCCGCGCCGCAACACTCGAGACGCCGCTCAGCGTGCAGCGCCTCACCATCGAAGAGATCAAGAGCAATCCGGGTGGTAACTTCGATATCAGCCGCGTGATCCAGTCATTGCCCGGTGTGGGTGGAACAGCCGGCAGCGTGGGCGGTTTCCGCAACGATATCATCATCCGCGGCGGCGCGCCCAACGAAAACGTCTATTACCTCGACGGCATTGAGATTCCCCAAATCAACCACTTCGCCACCCAGGGCAGCGCAGGTGGACCTTCCGGTATCCTCAACGTGAGTTTCATCGAAGACGTCAAGCTGAGCAGTTCGGCTTTCGATGCCGGCTTCGACAATACACTCAGCAGCGTGCTCGATTTCAAACAGAAGAAAGGAAACACCAAGCGCCTGCAGGGCAATGTACGGATGAGCGCCACCGAATTCGCCACCACCCTCGACGGTCCGATCGGCAAGAGCCAGAACACCACCTTCCTCGCCAGCGCGCGCCGCAGCTACCTGCAGTTCCTTTTCCAGGCCATCGACCTGCCCATACGGCCCAACTACTGGGATTTTCAATACACCATCAACCACCGCATCAACCAGAAATCTTCCATCACCTTCCTCGGCGTGGGCGCCATCGACGAGTTCAGCTTCGCTGTTCCTTCTGAATCCACCCCCGAAAAGACGTATGTACTGAACAGCAATCCCAATATCAACCAGTGGAACTATACCACCGGCGTGGCTTACAAACGCTCGCTGAA
>CANHTS010000056.1 GCA_947463435.1 Flavobacteriales bacterium
AATAGATCTCTGTGACGAAAACGACTCCGCACATCGAACATTCTTAGATACCTTTCACACCCATTAAGGGTTGGTAATCTAGAACCATGCCGGTTCAAAGAGTAAAAGTTGTGGGCCCACTTGGAATCGAACCAAGCACCTACTGATTATGAGTCAGTTGCTCTAACCGAATGAGCTATAGGCCCCCTTTTCTGTTTGAAGAATCGACACAGGTTGAACCTTCAAACGGGGTGCAAATCTAAAACAATTTGCTGCAAACTGACAATTTGAAACCTTGGTTTGCCAATGGTCTTTCCATTGTCTTGTATTAGGTTTGCAATCATCCGTATGAACAAAATCGGCGTTTTCTTCATTCTGCTCCTCAGTGCGGCCAGTCTCAAAGCGGCTCCGGGCGATACCCTCCGCTCCCGTTCACATGATAAAGTGGTCATCAAAACCGACCCCTCCCGCGGCTTTACCCGCTACAACGGCTGGGCGAAATTCAATGGTGAGTTAACCCCGACACGCAAAATCTACCTTGACCTGCAATTCGAATGCGCTCCCGGATTGAAATGCGGCGAATGGGACTATATCAACCGCATCCTCATCGGCAAACGCAAAGGCAATAAACGCGATAGCCTGGGTTGGGAAATTTCCCGCTTCATCACGCCCTACGGTTTCTATTGGGATGCCAGCCAGAACTGGAATTTCCAATGGCGCATCGACCTGACAGAATTCGCTTTCTTGCTGCGCGACAGCATCGAAATCATCTACGAACACACCGGCTACGAAGCCAACAACGACCGCGGCTGGCGCATCACGCTCGACTTTACGAGCATCGAAGGAACGCCCGAACGCGAAGCACTGAACATGCGTCGTCTCTTGCAGGTAAATGCGCCTTATGGCAACGACTCCCTGTTTAGCGCCCGCGTGCCTGAAATGCGCTTCACGCCCGTAGATGGCACCAAGAGCACCGTGTTCAGCATCATCCAGACCGGGCACGGAATGGACAAAACCCAGAACTGCGCTGAATTCTGCGCCAAGCTCCGCAGCCTCGTGCTCGATGGCAAAGAAATCCACAAGGGATATGTATGGGATACCGAATGCGGTTCCAATCCGCTCTTCCCCCAGGCCGGAACCTGGCTCTACGACCGCGCAGGCTGGTGCCCGGGCGCGCCGGTGAAGCTCTTTCAGACCGAAGCCTCCATCTCCGCCCAACGCGAAATGGCCTTCAACCTGAATATGGAACCGTATACCGCGTCTGCCGGCGGCGGTGGCAACTACAGCATCACCGTCTTTGAAACCGACTACGCCAACCGTACCCTTGCGAACGATGCAGCGGTGACCAATATACTGGCTCCGAATATCGCCAAAGAATACGGCCGCATCAATCCGATCTGCGGCGAACCCATCGTGGTAATCCGCAACATGGGTTCAGAATTGCTACGCAGCCTGGAAATCGCTTACGGAACCCGCGGCAACACGAAAGCTGTCTACAATTGGACCGGCAATCTGGCTCCGGGTTACAGCGATACGGTCTACCTGCCCCGCTTCTTCGACTGGGGCGTGAATCCGCGCATCTTCGAAGTAGCAGCCACCAAACCAAACGGCCAGAACGATGCCTTCCCGCACGACAATACTGCCTGGTCTAATATCGCATGGCCTTCTGTTTATCCCGATCGCCTGATCGTGCATTTCAAAACCAACAATGCCCCCACCGAAAACTCATGGCGCATACTGGATGCCAATAACAACGTGCTCCGCTCACGCGACGGTTTCACAAAGCCACAGACCATTTACCGCGATACCATCCAGCTGTTCAACGGTTGCTTTACCTTCATCTTCGACGACCGCGGAACACCGCCGTCTTCCTTCCCACTCAATGAAGACGGACTCAATTGGTGGGCCAATACACAAGACGGCGCGGGCATTATCCAATTGCGCAATGGCTACAGCGGCGGACTGGTACAGAACTTCAACCTCGATTTCGGCACCGATATCGTGCGCAGCTTCACCGTTGGTTTCCCGCTGGATGCAGAGGCCGTTCAGGAAGAAGCCGGCATGCAGGTATTCCCCAATCCGGCCGGTGAATTGCTGCAGGTACAATTGCTGGTTCCCGCCACACGGTTCAGGATCATGGACTTATCCGGTCGTGAGGTGGCTTCATTCCCCGCTGAATCCAGGCAACACCCGGTGTACAGCCTCAGAACAGAGCAACTCAAGCCCGGCGCTTACGTGGTGCTGGCCGAAACGGCACAAGGCACGATGGCGCGCAATTTCCAGAAGCGCTAAGTCAAACCTGCTGTCCTAACCGAATCCTTATATTTTTATCACCTTGGAAAAAGTAATCATCTTTTCAGCTCCCTCCGGTTCGGGTAAAACCACCGTTGTGAAGCATCTGCTGCAAATGCGCAGCGGGCAACTCGGCTTTTCTGTTTCCGCCACCACCCGCAAACCCAGAGAGGGCGAGAAGGATGGCCGCGAATATTATTTTCTGACGGAAGAAGATTTCCGTGCCAGAGTTGAACGTGGGGAATTCCTTGAACACGAAGAGGTTTACAAAGGCATCCTTTACGGAACCCTGATCAGCGAAGTCGAAAGGCTTTGGTCGGAAGGGAAGGCAGTATTGTTCGATGTAGATGTGCTGGGAGGGATGCAGCTCAAGAAGCGCTTCGGCAATAAGGCCCTGGCTGTTTTCCTGCGCCCGCCGAACAAGGAAGTGCTGATGCAGCGCCTCCGTTCCCGCAGTACCGAGGTAGAACACCAGCTGCAGGAAAGGTTGAACAAGGCCGAGTTTGAGCTGGGCTACGAAAAGGATTACGATGTCGTGGTGGTAAACGATAAGCTCGACGAAACATTCCAACGTTGTGAAACGCTGGTGGATGCCTTCATCGCAGCACCCTGAAGCGTATGCATACCGGTCTTTTTTTCGGCTCCTTCAATCCGATTCATCACGGGCATCTGATCGTGGCTGAATACCTGCGCGAACATGCAGGTTTGGACGAAGTATGGTTCGTGGTATCGCCCGCCAATCCGTTTAAAGATGAAGCCGAACTCTGGCCTGCGGAAAAAAGACTTGAACTGGTACGAACCGCCATTGCCGATAACCCGGGTTTCCGCCTGTGCGACCTCGAGTTTCAGCTGCCGCGGCCAAGCTATACGGCGCGAACATTGGAACGGTTAATAGCATTGCATCCCGACCGGAGTTTCAGTTTGCTGATGGGCAGCGACACCCTGGAAGCATTGCCGCGTTGGAAAGATTCAGCCTATCTGCAGCGCAGTTTGCATGAATTGCTCGTGTACAGGAGGCAGGGAACGCTCACCGATGCTGCCGGACTTGATTTCCCGGAGAAGTTACGCAGTTTCGACGCGCCCTATATCGATCTTTCAGCCACCTATGTGCGGCGTATGATGGCTGAAGGGAAAAGCCTGCGCTATCTGGTTCCTGACAGTATCCTTCCGCTGTTATAACTTCAATGCCCCAGCAGCCAGAGGCTCATCACGGCACTGGCGCCCATAATCAGCAAGGTTATCACGCCGACAATATTCGCCAGCGCGCCGTTGGTGTGATTGCCCATGATAGACTTTCTGTTGCAGATGCTTAGGAGCACCGCAATCAGCACCGGGGCAGTGAGCCCATATAATACAGCACTCCAAACCAAGGCCTTTACCGGCTGAATGTCGGTGAGCGGCAGCGCCATCGCAACCAGCAACGCCAGTGAGATGCTGAGGTAAAAACCTTTGGCCTGATGGAATTTTCGGTTTAGTCCTTCTTTCCATCCAAACGATTCAGCCAACAGGTATCCCAAAGTGCCGGCCAGTACCGGTATGGAAAGCAATCCGGTGCCGATTACGCCAAGCGCGAAGAGCAGGTATGCGCTCTCACCGGCCAGCGGACGCAAGGCTGCCGCAGCTTCGGCGACGGTTCCGATGCCCTGGGCGCTGCTGTTGTACAGGGTGCTTGCGGCGGACAGAACGATGAAATAGAAGATGAGGTTAGACAAACCCATGCCCAGGTTCACATCGCCGCGCATCAAGCGGATTTCATTATCGAGCCTGGCATGGCGCATTCCTTTGTGTTCTTCCACTTCCATGCTGGTTTGCCAGAAAAAGAGGTAGGGGGAAATTGTTGTTCCCATTAAAGCCGTGAACATCAACAGGCTGTCGAGGTTGATTTCGATGGAAGGAGCGAGGCTGCCCCACAAAGCAGCGCGCCAGTCGGGGTCGGAGAGGAAGGGGATGAAAAGATAGCAGAAGAGCGTGAGGCACAACCATTTCAGCACAGCGGCGATGCGCTTGTAATTGAAGAAAATTATCGCAACACCTATCAAAGCTGTGATAAGCGGAATGGAAAACAAGGGATGGATGGCGGGAACAAGCAGTTGCGTAACGGCTCCCATCGCGCTGAGGTTGGCACCGATATTGAAAACAATGGCAGGCACGCTGACGATCAGCACGAGCCAATGCAAGGTGGATGAATAGTGTTCCCGTATCACGCGGGTGAGCCCTTTACGTGTCACCAGGCCAATTCGGGCGCACATTTCCTGCACAGCGACCATGAGGGGGAAGCTGAAGATGGCAACCCACAGAAAACTATATCCAAAACGCGCTCCGGCCTGGGTATAAGTCGCGATGCCCGAGGGGTCGTCGTCGCTGGCACCGGTAACGATGCCCGGCCCGAGCCGTTTCCAGAATCCGGTTTTGGACTGCTTATTTACCCTTTGCCTGGTCATGCGCTGACTGCGAATTTAGATGGATAGCCGCTTCTGCCGGATAAAAACAGGAAGCATGGCACACTATTTGGAATCAATACAGTGTTCGCAAGAAAGAAAGGAGAAACGAAAGATGAAAACCGCGCTCATAACCCTGTTGTTTACCTTGTTTGGAACCGCTGCCATGGCACAGGCCCATTTCAGTGATCCGTTGCTGGAACTGCGTTTGCATCCCAATCCGGCCGCCCATTACGTGGAAGTGAGTCTGCAAGCGCCTGCCGGAGCCGTTCAACTCGAAATCTTCAACTTGCTCGGACACCGTGTAATGCCCGGAACCACACTGCGCAGCGATGGACGAAGCTTCAGTGTTCCCCTGGAAGTACGTCAGTTGCCTGCCGGGATTTATCTGGTCCGGATTTCTCAGGGAAACCAAACAGCCGTTCGGCGGTTGACAGTGCAGCATTGATGCGCTAAAAAGGTTTTGCACCATCCGGTTTCGGCTGAAAGCTGCATCCGCTAAAGGTTTCAGCGCTTTTTCTTAAAACCTAAGTGGCTGATAATCAGCAACGATACAACGGAAAATTGCCCTTCTTTTTTTTTCTTTGTGTCAAAATCGGTTATTTAGCGTTTTATCCATGAATCAAGCGCAAGCCCGAAGGGACAAGATGAAAGTGTACAAGACCAGCCGGAACCGCTCCGGCATGTTGACGCTCGGTGTAATTGGCCTCGCTGCCATCGCCTTATTTTCCCAGTCTTTCGCCTGTGGCACCTCCATGAAGGTGGCAAAGGAATCGTACGAGAGGAAAATGTACAGGACGGCGGGCGACCAGTTCGCTGCCGTGGCTGCATCGAAAAAAGCTACCCCCGAAACCAAACAGGAAGCCAATATGCTGGCGGCAGAGTCTTATCGCCTTGCCAACCAGTTTGATGCGGCCCGTAAGTTCTACGAAAAGGTATTGCGCAAGGAGCCCAAGAATACCAGGGCTTTGCTCATGGCCGGTATCATCATGCAAAAGCAGGAGAAATACCGCGAAGCCATGGATATCTTCGATCGTTATCTCCAGGAAGTTCCAGGCGATTCGCTGGTAATCCGCAAACGCATTGGCTGCGAACTCGCATTGGCCTGGACGCCCGATTCTTCGCGATTCAAGGTGAGCGAGTTCAAACTTGCCAACACCCGCCAGAGCGATTATTCGCCGATGATCGCCAGCAAAAACGACAACGTTCTCTTTATCACCACCGACCGCGAAGGCGGCGTTTCCAAGCGCATGTACGGTTGGACCGGCGATTGGTACACCGATATCTGGATGATGGAGTTGAAAGGCAAAAAGGATAAGGCAAAATGGTCCAAGCCTGTACTTATTAACGGTGCCAATACCAAGTTCAACGATGGTACTGCGGCCTTCAACATGAACTACCAGACCATGTACTTTACCCAGTGCAACGGTGCGGGCGGAAAAGAACGTCAATGCAAAATCTATAAATCACAGAAAGTGGGCGATGGCTGGGGCGACCTGGAAATCATGCCTTTCTGCGCAGATAGCTTCAACTATGGTCACCCAACCCTCACCGAAGACGGCAACCGCATGTACTTTGCCAGCGACCGTCCGGGCGGAGAAGGTGGATACGATATTTGGGTGAGCGATTTCACCAAGCGCGGCAAAACCTGGAGCGAACCGACCAACCTCGGACGCAATATCAACACGCCTTCGAATGAACAATTTCCTTACTGGAACAAGAACGAAGACCTGCTGTATTTCAGTTCTAATGGCCATCCCGGCATGGGCGGCCTCGATATTTTCCGCGCCAAGCCTACTGAAAGCATCATAGCCTGGGAAGAACTCGAAAACCTCAAGGAACCCATTAACTCCGGTGGGGATGATTTTGGTATCACCTTCGATAACAAGAACCAGAACCACGGCTTCTTCAGCTCAAACAGAAACGAATCGGGCAAGAAAAGTGACGATAATATCTACGAGTTTACCGTTGAACCGCTCGTCTTTACCCTCAGTGGTGTAGTGACAGATTGCGATACTAAGCTGCCATTGAAAGGTGCCACTGTGATCATTACCAACGACCGCGATACAAGCAAGTTTGTATTGAAGACCGATGAGATGGGCTATTATAAGGTAGATCTGAAGCGCGAGACCTCCTATGAAGTGCAGTCGCGTTTCCCTGAGCGTTACTACTTTGAAAGCGGCCGCCCGGTTCAGAAGACAACCCGCGGACTGAAGCGCAGCGCCGATCTGAAGCAGGATTTCTGTCTCCGCAACCCGCTCACCACCATCATCGTGCTGCCTATCTATTACGACCTCGACAAAGCATTCATCCGCGATGATGCAAAAGCCATTCTGGATGAATTTGCCGACAACGTGATGAAGCGTTATCCCAAGCTGACCATCGAATTGGGTTCGCATACAGACTGCCGCGCTACCTACGATTACAACGTAAACCTTTCACAGCGCCGCGCCGACAGCGCAGTGGCTTACCTGATTAAGAAAGGTGTAGACCAGCGCCGTATGGTGTTCAAAGGCTATGGTGAAACCCAATTGGTAAACGATTGTAAGTGCGAAGGCACCGATGTAACCGGCCTGACACGCTTCCGTGGCAAAGACCCAAAAACCGGAATTGATTCTACACGTAAGCTGATTGTAACCATTGTGGATGGTTCATTTGTTTCGCGTTACGAAGACTACAAGCCCTCTGAAATCCGCACCGTGAACGGTATGAAGTACGTAGCCTGCGACGAATCCCAGCATCAGCAAAACCGCCGTACAACCATCCGTTTCACCAGTGTAGACTTCGATCCGAATGTGCGTGTTGCACCTTCTCCCGATCCGAACAATACCAACAAGCCCGACGAGAAGCCTGAAACACAGGCACCTGCTGCGCCGGTTCTCGACGAAAGCAACGCCGTTCGCCTGCGCGTTGGCAAGGAAGGCAACAAGAAAATCATCAGCTCGATGGTGAACGATCGCGAGACTGTGAAATGGGAATTCGATATGGCCGGTCGTCTGACTGCCATTCCCGAAGATGTGGTTACCGCCTGGTACAACAGCAAGCTCATCACCAAAGCCGACTTCCTCGAAGGCGACAAGGTGCAGCTCGCAAACGGAACCAAGTTGCCCAGCAAGATTTTTGAAATCAAGAAAGTGGAAATCGGAGGCTATGTGCTTGAGAACCTGAAGATGACCGTATCCGACAAGATCGATTATCCGGTGCTCGGTAAATCGGCCTTCAAAGACTTCCGTCCTGAATCCTATGAGAAAGACGGATTTCTGGTACTTATACCCAAAAAGGTGAAGAAGCCGGCACCCACACCGGCAGAGTAATAAAGCAAAGGGAGGCCCATCAGCCTCCCTTTTTTTATCTTCTTCGTTCATTGCATCGCGCCGGGCTTGTGCTATTGTTGCCAATGTTGGTTGTTGACTTGCTGATGGTGCTTGGTGGCCATTCCACTTTCTCTTCTATGGAAAGCGTGATGCAATCCATGAAATAAACGTTTATAAGCGTTTACCATACGATTCGGGCGATTCGTCCTTCCTTTTTTTGTGTATGCCTTTAGCCCTTTGCCGGTCTGCTGCTACCTTTGAACGCGTGGAAGACAAGTACGCATTGCGCGGTGTTTCATCGCAGAAGGAAGACGTTCACAAGGCGATAGCCGGTGTCGACAAAGGATTGTATCCCAACGCATTCTGCAAGGTCGTTCCTGATATCCTCAGCGGCGACGAAGATTGGTGCGCCGTAGTGCATGCCGATGGAGCGGGAACCAAAAGCTCCCTGGCCTATATGTATTGGAAGGAAACCGGCGACCTGACTGTATGGAAAGGCATTGCCCAGGATGCCATTGTAATGAATACCGACGACCTGCTTTGCGTTGGCATTACCGACAATATGCTGCTCAGCAGTACCATTGGCCGGAACAAACGCATTATACCCGGAGAAGTCATTGCCGCATTGATCGAGGGCACAGAAGAATACTGCGCCATGCTACGCGACCAGGGTGTCGGAATTTATACCACAGGCGGAGAAACCGCTGACCTCGGTGACCTTGTGCGCACCGTTGTGGTAGACAGTACACTGGTGGCCCGTGTTCCCCGCAGCCGCATCATCACTACCGACGGCATCCGCCCGGGCATGGTCATTGTCGGACTGGCGAGTTACGGCAAAACCACTTATGAAAGCGAATACAACGGCGGCATGGGCAGCAACGGCCTCACCAGCGCCCGCCACGATGTGTTCAGCTCCGTTTACCGAGAGCGATATCCTGAAAGTTTTGATCCGCAAACACCTGCGGAGGTGGTGTATTCCGGAAAACACCTCCTGACCGATCCGGTGGCCGATACACCACTCGACGCGGGCAAGCTCGTGCTGTCGCCAACGCGCACCTATGCGCCTGTGATGCGGGAAGTGTTGCGCGAACTGGCTCCGGTAATCGGCGGCATCATCCATTGTTCAGGTGGTGCGCAAACCAAGGTGTTGCATTTTTTGAAAGAAGGCCATGTCATCAAAGACCAATTGCTTCCCATTCCGCCGCTCTTCCGCCTGATCCAGGAAAGCAGCGGCACCTCCTGGAACGAAATGTTCCGCGTGTTCAATATGGGCCACCGGATGGAAATCTACCTGCCTGAGATGTATGCAGATCAGGTGATTACTATTGCCGGAGCCTTCGGCATGGACGCTGCTGTCATAGGCCGCGTCGAACCTTCACCGCAGCCCCGACTGAGCATACGCGGGGAGTTTGGTGAACTGCACTATCCCTGATGTTCACCGCGCTCCGTTACCTGCTGACCACATGCCTTGTTTGGACATTCACAGCAGAAGCCGGAGCGCAATTCAACGAAACGTTTAACGACGGCTCGCTCCAAGCTCCAATCTCTTGGCGCGATACCTCCGGCTGGGTGCAGGATGGAGGATTTCTGCGCAGTGCCGAAACACGCGAACAGCATAGTTTCGCCATTTATACGGCAGCCACCAACCCACCGGTGGCCAGCGAATTAGAATGGCAGGCGAGCATACGGCTGGCATTGAATCCGTCTTCAGCCAATTACCTGGATTGGTTCCTGGCAGCGGATACAGCGCCGGGCCAGGCGCGGAATGGCTATTATGTCCGCATAGGGAACACCCGCGACGAAATCAGCTTGTACCGGCTGCGGAATGGCCAGGCAACTGAAATCATCAGCGGCCGCGATGGGCGTCTCAACCGTTCCGATAACCCATGCATCATCCGCGTACGCTGCCGCGAGAACAGGTATTGGAAACTGGAAGTGGTCGATGCAGGCCGGTCTGTCTGGGAAATGGAAGGGGTTTGCGATGATGCGTTTATCACCTTACCACCCTTTCAGGGGTTCCGTGTGCGGCAATCCACCAACGCTTTTCATCAGCGGCACTATATAGATGAAGTTTACTTTGGAGCGGCACGCTACGATACCATTGCTCCACAACTTTTGGACGGCGTGTTTCAGTCCGATGGCCGATTGAGACTTCGGTTTTCTGAGGCCTTGTCTGCATTGACCGACCCCGGCACAGAGCATTATTGGCTGGACGGCTGGGGAGGACCGGATTCGGTATTGGCAAGTTCCGATCGCGCGGTGCGTTACCTGCGTTGGAAAGCCTGGCAACCGAATGTGGGCCATTTTCTGCTGCGTTTCGGTGGGTTCCGCGACACAGCGGGAAACAGGGCAGATGAAGGTGTGTTTCGTTTTTTGGGAGGTATTCCCGATACACCACAGCGCGGGCAATTGTTGATTACCGAGATTATGGCAGCCCCGGAAGCCGGACAGCCGGAATGGGTGGAAATCCAGAACGTCCATACCCGCTGGTTGAGTTTGCATGCTTGCCGTCTTGCCGATGCCACCACCAGTGTGCTATTACCCGATAGCTGGCTGGCTCCGGGAGAACGTGCCATTTTGTTACCTATAAATTCACCCGGGTCAATTGGAAAGGGGAAGGAACTGCGATTGAACTTGCCGAGCCTCAACAATGCCGGTGATACGCTTTCGCTGCGCAGCGCCGGCGGTCAATGGCTGCATAGGGTTGCCTATTCGGATGGCTGGTATGGAAATCCGGTGCTCGCGGCCGGCGGGTATTCCCTGGAAATGGTTGATACTTCGGTCTGGTGTGGCGATGCGAGCAACTGGAGCGCTTCTCATGCACCTGAGCGCTCCACACCGGGTTTGCGGAACAGCGTAGCCGGACCGTTAAACGATACGGTGCCACCGGGATTGCGCGAAGTGTATCCTGAATCGCCCTTTGTGCTGCGCCTGACTTTCGATGAATGGCCGGATATCGCCAGCTTGAAAACGGATGATTTTGTTGTGCGGCCCGGTCAGATTATACCGGATCAACTGCTCGCAGACGAAGGGAAACAGGAGATCCGCCTGCAATTTAAGGCTCCGTTTTCAGATCAACAGGTTTACAGCTTGCAAGCGGGCGGCGCTGCCGATTGCTCGGGAAATACCATGCCGGCGGCCCGGCGTTGTTTTGCGATGGCGGCAGACAGTGTCAGGCCCGGGGATTTGTTGATTAACGAGGTGTTGTTTGAACCTGAAACAGGCGGTCTTGATTATGTGGAGCTTTACAATCCGGGGCCTCAGGTATTGGATCTTAGGCAGCTGGAACTCTTGCGTCTGGATGCAGCCGGAACTCCGGTGGAAGCAACTGTTCTGGCGAAGAACGGACAGTTATTGTTGCCAGGCGGATTTCTGGTGCTGTGTGAGAACCCGGAAGCAGTTATGGGGCAGTTCCCTTGCCACGGAAGCGATACGGCGTTTTTGCTGCTAAAACCCATGCCTGCCTTGTTGGCCGGTGGCGGACAGATAGCGATCAGGCTTCGCGATGGAACGGAAATCGACCGCATGGCTTTTCATCCGCGCATGCACCATCCATTGTTGCACACAACCAAGGGAATCAGCCTGGAACGCGTACGCACTTCTGTCTCCGGCATGGACGCGGCCAATTGGCAGAGTGCAGGGCGGGAATGCAGCGGTGGAACACCCGGACGACGCAACGCGCAAGCCAGGACAGATCCTGACTTCACCGCTCAGATGCAGTTGGATTCGGAATGGTTTACACCGGATAACGATGGCCATGCCGATTTGGCCGCCTTGCATTACCGCTTCCCTCAACCAGGAACCTTGCTCACCTTGCGTGTCTATGATATGTGGGGTGTACCGGTACGCGCACTTTGCCTGCATCAGCTTTGCGGCGCAGAAGGAATGGTTGCGTGGGACGGCTTGCGGGAAGATGGCAGGCCTGCCCCGGCTGGTAATTATATTCTCATGGCCGAGGCACAAGACGCAGCAGGAAGGCAACAAAGAGCGAAATTGCTCTTGTGCTTGTTGCGCAGTCAATAAAAACAGGCATGCATTTTGCTATCTTTGCGATACGTTCTTTGGGGGCTGTACGGACTTGACGGGTAGTGCGATAGTCGTGTAAGCATGTGGTGCATGGTATATTGGCACCTTAATCCTAGTGTACAAAACACTTAAGAGGCGAGTCTAACTTCGCTATGGCTGCCTAATCCGGAGAGATTAGCAGAATCCATCCATCCCCACCTGATTTCGTCTGTGCTTCGGGTGATCAGGGGTGGTCGCAACGCACGGATATGACGGCTCACACCGGCCAGGCCACGTCATTATCATGCCGGATAAGGTAGCTTCATGGTTGTCTCCGTACCGGTTGCTACCCGACAATAAACGGCGATAAACATGTAGAAAGCACTGGTTGTCCCTTCGCCGGACGTGGGTTCGAATCCCACCAGCTCCACAACTACCATTAAAAAACCCGCGTCAACATTGAGTTAGCGCGGGTTTTCTTTTTGATGGGGTCGGTTAAGGGGTCGGTTTTCGTGTAAACTGCCCCATTCCGGTCAACTGACCATTACCCAACATCGAAGTTTGGTTGCACTGATTTAGGCGCATTGCCCAAATTCAGGGTCACGACGATTTCAGTATTCTCAATCGATACATCCTGAGTAATTCGCGGCATACCAACCGAACGATTCAGCAAACTTTCCATCGCGTAGAGACTGCCTTTCTTTGCTCCGTTCATCAATGCCTTGGCAATGGTGGTTTCCAGAATGGTGGATTGTTCACTTTCTGAGACGGTTTGCAGCTCCGTTTCCGTCATCGATAACATTTCGAGAATGATGTCATTGACCTCTGATTGTGAATACCCGTCCTTTTTGAAGGTGGTCACAAACTTGGGTTTCCGTCCGGATGGGTTCGGTGATGCCTGTCCCGGTTGCCATTTTGTCAAATGCGCTGTTTTGGGGTTGGGGTTCATTGGTTGGCTGTTATTTGGCTGTTTTCCGACTGCATCGACCGTTTTCGGGTTACCAATCGTCGGTTTTTACCGTTGGTTGGTTCAACGCATTGCCACAACTTACGAGGGTTGAGAGAATCTCATTCCTCCAGTTTATGGCCATTTCGTAGGATTGACGGTTCATGCTCTTGTTAGGGTCGATTTTGCCTGTTCGAGCAAAGTATGAAGTCAAATATCTCGAACGGGCTGATAATCCCGGTGTGCTGGCTGTTGGCGGGATTGCAACATTGCCGTCATCGGTTTGCGTTATTCTAACGCGGTCACCTTTGAAATTCGCAACCAACCTTACATACCAACCTGAATTACCACTAACAGTTCCAAATACTGCTGATTTTACCGCCCATGGTA
>CANHTS010000057.1 GCA_947463435.1 Flavobacteriales bacterium
CTTGTTCACCAGAATCCAGAAACTGAGTTTGGTAATGGTGTCTTTAGGCGTGGTATTGGCTGAAGGACGACGCTCGCGGAAAATCAGTTCGAAATCGCCCTTGGGAACTTTCAGCGGATCAACCACTTTCACTTTCACCGGACCGTTGCCGCCCATGTACACAGGGTTTGGCGCGTAGTTGTTGGCGAGAATCTCGTCGATGGTTTCCTTCGAGAACTCGAGCACATTTCCACCGTTACCACGGCCTTCGAGGCGCTTCAGAGCGGGGCCCGAGCCGTAGCCCGCATTCAACTTAGTACCAGAATTTTCAGGATCAGTTTTGTGGGGAATACCACGCAACACCTGGATGTTCCGGCGACCTGCGAGGAACTGGATGGGCTCAGTTGACAGTGTATCATCGGTCAACACACCATAGCTCAGTACCATGTAGTAATAGGTGCGGAAATCCACCAGACCCTGGTTAGCAGTTTGTGCAAACAGGTCTTTCTTGATACTGAATGAGTGGCGGAGACCCTGATTCTCACCGTTCACCTTCTCTTCGGGGATATAAGCGTTTACGGTAGCATCGTATACGCGGTTGATGATCTGAGCAAAATTGTCGCGGATATCACACTGGTAAAGCAGGCGTGCGCGGTCGATATTGTCGAGGTCACCGGTGTTTACTGACGCGTCCTTGAGCTGGTAAATCATGTAGCCCTGGAAGCGGTAAGTAAGCTCCTTGTTGTTTTCGTTGATGTATTTCTCAGTGTAGCGTTCAACTTTATCAGAGTTGGTATTGATAAGTTTCATCACCAGCTCACCTTCGAGTTCCTGCATTTCAACATCTGGTGCATCCGGACCGTCGAGGATCTTAAAGTTGTTGTTGAAGAGGCGCTGAGCCTTATCAGAGGCAAGACGCAGCAAGCTGAGAGAACCTTGGGCGTTGCCTGCGCATGGGGCACCGGCACCGCCTGCAGTAGTTCTCGCCCAAACCACACCGGTAGTTACCCGGTTAACGGCGCCGGGGAACAAGGTAAACGGACCGGAAACCTGCAAGAAGCGGCGGTCGCCGGGACGGTTGCCTGAGCCGCGTTCATCCCAACATTCACCGGGGAATTCAGGATCGGTTCCGGCTGAGAACATGTAGCGGGTGATGCGGCTTCCGCCGATACCGTTTCCGCCAAATGTCACGTTCTGACCACCCAACCATTTGCCCTGCAGGAGGTTGTAGAATTCCTGCGCAAGGTCGGGGTTACCGTTAATCGGGTTGTTGTCGTTATTATAATACATGAACGCGCTCATACCGAGTTCATTACCGGCAGAATCACGCGGACCTTCAAAGAAGTCAACACCAACGGAAGGCGGATTGAGGCCGTAACCGAGTACGCCTTCGTCGTCTTCATCACCGTTGTAGCAATAACCGAGTGAGCGGGAAACGTCGCAGCCCACGTAGTCGTCTGCGTAGTTACCCAAATCAGCATCCACCCACTGACCGAAATAGGTGCGGTTTAGTTTGCTGAAGGATCGGTTGATAACTTCGGTGCTGTAGAAGGTCATGTTGTTCACTTCGTCATTGGTGGCGAAGGCGAAAGCTGTGGTATGCAGTTCAAGACCAATCGGAACACCCTGGGTTTCAGAGTGAATATTGCCCTTGTCATTATAAGCAAACCAAAGCATCATATCGGGCTGCTTGTCTACACCGTTTTCTGAAATAGGACGGCGCGGATCGAGCACCGGGTGTTCACCCTGGAAAGGCTCATAAATACCGTTGCCGTTGATGTCTTTAAAAGGTGCGAGCGAACGGGGTTCTGTGCTGCTGGTAGCATACGGACGGTTGAAACCTGCAGGCCATTCGGAGATACCGGTAGACGGGCTGATCCAGCCGCCTTCCTGTGCTTCCTCCATTTCTGTGCGGGTTACCTTCCAGATGCGGTCGTATGCTTTACAACGTTGCGGATCTGTAGCTGCGGTTGTGGTATCGAGCGGACCGGGCCAGAAGTCTGAACCGCGCTGGCGATACGTCATAGCAGCCAGCTTGAGGTTGCCACCATCATCCAGTCCACCAATCCAAAGCGCTCCGGAGAACAGGGCATGCTTACGCACGGTGTTCGCGTCTGAAACCTTCGGAATTTCATACTTCGGGTTGTTCAAATCCCACCACATGTCGCCACCGTTCAGAATCTTGGTGCGTACGTTGTTGATGTCCAGGTCGGCGCTTTGAGATGCAGGTTCGCAAGTGTTGGCGAACATGTTCATCCGGTTGTCCTGGTTAACCTGTTTCGATTTCGGGTTGATGTTCACTACCGGCCTTGCCTGCATGGCGAAGGGCACGAGCAGCAAGGCGGCCAATCCTATACTTTTCACGTTTTTCATAATCACTTTTCCTTTCTGCTAAATCAGTTGAGGTTGAAACGTACACCGAGACGAACGGTGCGGGGGGCAGTGAAGTTTCCGGCTTGCGACTGGAGCAGTGCGCGGTAAAGATCTACATAGCTCTGGGCGTCGATCTGGCGCTGGATAGCCAACTGACCCTGAGGTGAGTTGAGGAATCCATCGTCGTCGGGCAGACCAGTGTATTGGAACACACTTACTACGTTGCGGGCATCGAGCAGGTTTTCAACCCAGAGGTAGATGTTCGCTTCGAGTGGCTTGCGGCGGTCACCACGGTTGATGGTTACTGCTTTGTTCAGGTTCGCATTCACAGTGAACTGCCAAGGCAAGCGTGCGCCAAAAGGTGAACCTTTGATCTGCGCACGGTCAACTGCACCAATCTGCACAGGCTGTGTGGTAGGTGTGTAAGGTGCACCGCTCAGCGCGAAGAACATCATGTTCAGGTTGGTGTTGCGGAAGATTTCCTTGCCACCAACGATTGGGCCTTTGTAGCGGTTGCGGCCGTAAGCATCCTTGCCACCTTCCCAACCAATGTTGAATACCCCTTTGATAGCGTGGCGGATATCGAGTTCGCCCAGCGGTATCATGGTGCGCAGGTTAGGCTGGTTCGATGCAATCAGTGCCTGCTGTGAGTTGATGTTTGAACCGGTACCATCGGCAAACTGCAAGGTGTAGTTGGCAGTAAGACTCACCGGACCGAGTTCAGAGATGATATACTGCACACGGAAACTCTTCACGGTGCTGAAGTCGATGTTGCGGTAAGTGATGTACGTAACGGGGTAACCCTGGTTGATCTGGTACAATCCGAAGTCGTTGCGGATTTCGCTGTAGCTGGCAGTCAACTCAAGACCGCTGCTCTTGCCAATCTGCTGTTTGAAGCCCACTTCATAATCGGTTTTGATACGGGGTTTCAGATCGCCGTTGGAGATTATACTGCCCTGGCGGTTGCGCAGGTAAAACAGTTCGTCGATGGTGAGGAAAGATGCACCAGCGTTCGGGCGCTGAGCGAGCACGTCGTAGCTGGCGTAGAACAAACGGGTCTTGTCGATCGGGAACTGGAACCAGATACGGGGCAGCACGTTGATAGCCGGAGTAAAGTCTTTGAAAGACGCCGGCGTGATCTGCTGGTTATTCGGATCTACCAGGAAAGGCGCGATACGGCCATTGCTGGTTTGGTTGGCGAGGATTTCAGGGTTGTTTACTTCACCGCCCTGTGCATCGTACCAACGCACGCCGTCGCGGAAACCGATGATGCGCTGGGGAGAATTAATGTCGTTCACATACACCTTGTAATCTCCCTGAATATTATCGGGAATCTTGTAGTTGCCATCGGGGAATGATCCGTTGTTGATGAGCGTCTGCAGTTCTGCAGCGGTACGCATCGGGTACAAGCTGTAAGGATCATCGAGCACACGCTGGTTCGCATCATAGCGTTCAACACGCACACCGAGACGGAGAACAAGGTCGCGGAAAGCGAACTGATCCTGCGCCCAGGCAGCGATATAAACGGGCTGGAAGGCGCCAATGGTGCGGTTGTTCGGATCGAAAATAAAGCGATCGATGGCTGGACGGCCTTTTACCTTATTGCCGAGGTAATCGTAGCCATAGTAGCTTACATAGGCATTACCATTGTTCAACAGCTCATCCGCATTGAACATGTTCAGCGAGAAAGTAGACGGAGCCATACTGTTCACGTCGAGGAAGGTGCGCTCGTTGATGGCATTGCCGTATACGTCTTTCGCACCTTCAGCCATCAGCTTGTTGCGGAGGTTGCGGTCGAATACGCTCTGTTCAGCTGAATTGATCAGGCGGTTGTAGCGAACGGTGTCCTGGAACACACCCCACTGGTCGTAGCTCAGAATCGGATTGTTCACGTCGAGTTCGCCGATGTGCTTGTTGGCAAGCTGACGCATCAGCATCCAAAGCCCGTTGGCGCCAAGGCCGTATGCGCGGTTGGTTTCCTGTTCGTAACTGAAACCGAATTGGATATCGTGTGGAGTCTTTACGCGGCCATCTTCTTCCTTGCCTTTAACCTGGAATTCACCTACGGCAAACACGGTTACACGCTCAGTCTGGCTCTTGCTCCAGTTGGCTGTTACAGCACCAGGAGTAGTCCACAAAGAGTAAACGTTTGGCGGGTTCATACCGTTGAGGAGGCCCTGGAGCGAAACGATCTGGTTATCGCTGGTGATTTTGCCACCCAGACCTGCCACGTAATCATAGAGGTTGGTGGTGTAACGCGAACGCAAAGGGTTCAAACCGCTCGGCGCAAAAGTTACCAAGGTGTCGCGGAAGCCGATTTGTTCCCAGTAATCGCGGATGAACACGGTGTTGCCGAATTGGTCTTTTACCTGCTTGGGCTGACGGTTCGGATTGCCTGAAGCGTCGCCGTGCGAGAATGCAAAAGCGTCTGTAGGATAACGGGTGAAATTACCCAGGTTTCCATAGTCAAACAGTTTGTCCATATGACGGGTGTCACGCGTCTTGGCAAACGAATTCTGGTAGTCCAGGCGGATGGTATAGAAAGCGTTCTGAATCGGAGAATTTTCGGAATTCTTCAGCTTTTGGGTGAATCGAGCGTAGGTACGAACGGTTGAACGGTCGGTGCGTGGATTCAATCCGAAGTTCATGATGGAATTGTTCGCTGCATACGCCATCTGTCCGAAGTAGCTACCGAAAACTGTCAGGTCGGTTTGCTTATTGAACTGATAAACAAGTTTGCTCTGGATAGCTGCCGTATTAGACGCTGAATTGGGGCGCGCACGCAGCAAATCCAGGTCATCCATGCGGAGAAAGTTCCCGCTGTGGACCAGACCCTGGGGTGTGGCTACGAGCGGATTTTCTTCAATCTCCCGGAGTTTGTCTTCTTTCACCACATACACACCGGTGCGGGTAGGAGAAGGATCTTTCGTATAGTTTACGTTGCCGGATACGGAGAAGCCAAGGCGAACGAATTCCTTTTGCTTGTTGCCTTTGTTGGCAATCAGGAGCGGACCGGAAAGGTAGCCTTCCAACTGGTTATAACCGTAAGGATCGAGGCCTTGTGAAGTGATGGCTTCAAAACTGGAGATATAGTTGCGTGAAATACCACGGGTTGTAACGCTGATCGCACCACCGGTGAAGTCACCGTATTGCGCCGGTACGCCACCCTGGATAACTGTAACCTGCTGCTGACCAGCGAGGATACTGGTAAGGTTACCGATTACACGCACACCGTCAACATAATAGGCGGTACCATCCGCACGTGAACCGCGGAAACTGATACCCTGAGCGGTGTTCACCACGCCGCCTGCGTTAGCAATGGCAATGTTGTTCACACTCCGGCTGCCCATTTTCACCAGTTCATCACGCGTAATACCGACAGTGTTACCCGAACGGTCAATTACTTTCTTGGTCGTTCGTTTTACCGTAATGCGCACACCGCCCATCGAAGTTTCTTTCGGCTGGAGCTGGATGTCTTCCTGCTGAGGTACGTTTTCAATGATCTTGACGTCGATCGTGTCAGGATTCATCTCGTTGAAGGTAGTGATCAGTTCATAAACACCCGGGTCGAGTGTCTTGAAATAGTACCTTCCTCCATTACCACTTGTAACTTTTCCAGCTTCCACACCGTCTTTCACCAGCTTGAGGGTTGCGCCCACAATGGCTTGGCGAGTGCTGGCATTCGTTACCGTTCCGCGCAATTCTCCGTAGCCGGTCTGTGCGCTCAGATTGAGCGCTGAAGCGGCAAGAACTGCGGTGGCAAGCCATGCGTGTATCTTTTTCTTCATATCCACTGTTTTTCTCGTTGACAGTTTTTTAGCAAGGGCGCAAATTCTCCCAAATTTTCAAATAATCCAATAGGGGTTCAGGCAATTTGGCATACGGCTGAAGTTCGGCCAGAATGCGTTGCGCAAGGACGGCTGAAATGCGCTCATAAGATTCAGCCGTCCAGCCGCCCACATGCGGTGTTAGCACCGTTTTAGGAGAGGCAAAGAGTTGTTCAAAGCAGGTTTGATTTTCGGCAGCGGCGCGATGAGGCGGTTCCACCTCCAGTACATCTGCTGCAAAACCTTCAAGCTTTCCGCTTTCAAGGGCAGCAACCACATCACAAGTCCGCACAATCTCACCGCGGGAAAGGTTGAGCAGATACCGCAGGCGTTGAAAACGGCTGAGGTAATCGGCATTCACCATGAACCGGGTCTCTTCGGTCAAGGGTACATGGAGGCTGAGTAATTCTGCTTCGGCAAATAACTGTTCCGGGGTTGCTTCAATGGCTGAGCCGTCGCCGTAATGATCCAGGTATTTGTCGTAGGCCAGGTTACGCGTTCCAAAGGCAGCAATGCGGCGGGCAAAGGCACGACCGGTATGGCCATAGCCCAGGATGCCGACTGTGCGGCCGCTGAGTTCTATGCCTCGGTTGGCTTCTCGCCGCCAGAGTCCGTCGCGCACTTCACGGTCGGCGCTGGCAATGCGATGGGTCAGCGCAAGCAACATACCTACCGCCTGCTCTCCCACCGCATCGCTGTTCGCACCGCCTGCGTGAACTACCTTAACACCCCGAAGCGCGCAGGCCGCTTCATCTATATTGTCGAGACCGGCACCGCCACGGGCTATCATCCTTACAGAAGGATGTGCGGCGAGCCAGGCACTGTCTATCTGGATTTTGCTGCGAACGAGCAATACCTCATGCTCGGGCAGAAAGGCAGCATCGGCCTTTGCAATGCCCTCCATATTGATATACACCAGGCCTGCCGCCTCCAACGCTTCGCGGAGAAGCGGGTGAAAGTCGTCTATGGCCAGTGCGCGGATCATGGTTGTGGGCGTTTGATGAGATCAAAGTTACAGTCACATTTCTCCTTTGCTATCCGGAATTGAAAAACGTCGGCCCCGGTTTCAGGAACGGTCACAGGATTGTCTATACCGTTTACACTTTCCGCCAAATCCTGTAAATCAGCGGTATCGCAAGGGTCAGCGGAGTTGCTTGCGGGCCTGTTGCCAGTTGGCTGTTTGCAAGGCGGGCAACACAGCCGCAGACTGGGTTTCTGCGTTCCAGGCCAACACCGCTGCAAAGGCAGCTGCTTCTTCCTCTGCTTCAGTCAATGGAAGGTGCAATTGCTCGGGTGTGAAATAGCGCTCAATAAAGGAGGTGTCGAAATTCCCTTCCCGGAAAGCCTCATGTGCCATCACGAAACGCCCGAAAGGCAAAGTAGTCGCAATGCCTTTCAAACGGTATTCCGCGATAGCGCGCTGCATGCGTTCCATTGCTTCGTCGCGGCTGCCGGCCCATACGATGAGCTTGGCTATCATGTTGTCGTAAAAGACAGGAATCTCGAGGCCTGATTCCATGGCATCGTCGACGCGGATACCCGGCCCTTTCGGAATGCTGTATTCGGTGATGCGCCCGATATCCGGCAGAAATCCGTTGGCTGGATCTTCCGCACAAACGCGCAATTCAATCGCATGGCCGCGGATCTGCAGTGTTTCCTGGCTGAAACTCAAGGGAAGGCCTGCAGCTACACGGATCTGTTCCTTCACAAGATCCACTCCTGTAATCATTTCGGTAACCGGATGCTCCACCTGCAGACGGGTGTTCATCTCCAGGAAATAAAAATCGCCTGAACCGCTTACCAGGAATTCAACCGTTCCAGCACCGGTATAGTTGCAGGCACGGGCTACGTTTACCGCAGCATCGCCCATGCGCTGACGTAGCTCTGGCGTCATGACCGGACTTGGTGCTTCTTCCACCAGCTTCTGATGGCGTCGCTGGATCGAACACTCCCGTTCAAAAAGGTGGCAAATGTTTCCATGGCGGTCAGCCATCACCTGGAACTCGATATGCCGCGGGGCGGATACGTATTTTTCAATGAACACCGCATCGTCGCCGAAGGCACTGAGTGCTTCACTTTGCGCGCGCTGCAGTTCCGATTCGAAATCTTCTTCGCGCTCTACGATGCGCATGCCTTTCCCTCCGCCTCCGGCACTGGCTTTTACCAATACAGGAAACCCGATTTTCTTCGCCACCTCGCGCGCAGAAGCCGTATCGCGGATGGCTTCATTGATCCCGGGAACAAGCGGTACTCCGAATTTCTCCACTGCCTGCTTGGCGCCGATCTTGCTGCCCATGATTTCCATGGCTTCCGGATCGGGACCAATCAGTACGATTCCCGCTTCACGCAGGGCACGGGCGAAACCTGCATTTTCTGAAAGGAAACCGTAACCCGGATGCACGGCTTCGGCACCTGTCTTGCGGCAAACCTCGATGATCCGGTCGCCGAGCAAATAACTCTGGTTGCTGGGACCCGGACCGATGCAATAGGCTTCATCGGCATAGCGCACGTGCAGCGACTGCCGGTCTGCTTCAGAGTATACAGCCACGCTCCGGATGCCGAGTTCGCGGCAGGCACGCATCACGCGGATGGCAATTTCGCCGCGGTTGGCGATCAGGATCTTGGAGAAAAGCGCCACGGTATCAGGCTTCGTCGCCCTGGCTCTGAGGTTCTTCGATCATGGGCAATTTCACCCACTGACGTTCGGCTTCGTTTACGGCAGACATTCCCCAGAAACCCCCGTCGGCACTGGCCACGTAATGGGCAAACTGGCGCAGGCTGGTGTAAAGGTTGCGGGCAAAAGCAGCATCCAGCTTGGGTAAAATGGTATTCAAACGACCCAGCAGTCCGCTCAGCAGTTCCTGACGCTCGGAAGTTGCTTCGGGGAGGGAAGCAATCATGGTACGCAGGGTTACTTCGGTATGATCGTCAAGATTGCGGTACAGCTCGCGCAGCTCGTACCGCTCAGAAAAAGTCTTGGTATGCACCAGCTCCACGATGCGCTTCTTTTCGTCTTTGTTGAATTCGCCGTCGGCACCGGCAATGAGCAGACTCACGTAGATGGGGGCGTTCAGCACGAGCTCCTGCTCCTCCTGTGTCAGATGTTGGATATTCTCAATCATGGAAGTGTTGCGGAAAAATAACTTTGCGAAATAACTAAAAAGTGAGAGCACAGCCTAACATCACCTTGCAGCTTATCCGATCGGAATGGGAAAGCGACCTGCGGCAGAAGGCCGTTCTTGCAGGCATTGTGCTGCAAGTATTTACTGCTGTGCTCGTTTGCTACCTCGCGGTGCAGGTGCTGGCCAAGCCTGCCTGGAATGCTGTTTACTGGATTCTCGTCATCTTCGGCACCGTGCAGGGCATTGCCAAAAACTTCATCGGGGTGCCGGCCGGGCGCTGGATCTACTTGTATCAGCTCAGTTCTGCACGGCAGCTCATCCTCTCCAAAATCCTTTACAACCTGCTCACGATGACCTTCCTGAGTGGGGTGACGCTCCTGTTGTACACGTTTTTTATGGGCTGGTTTGCCGAGCACAGCGGCTGGTATCTGCTTTGTATTTGGCTTACCGGAGCAGGTGTAAGTACTGTTTACACCCTCGTTTCCGCCATTTCAGCCAAAACGCGCAATGCCGGACTGCTGGCGCCGGTGCTCAGCTTGCCGGTTATTGTACCTGTGGTGCTGGCCGGCCTCAGTGCCAGCCGCAAATGCATGGAAGTGAATCTGCCGCAAGCCTTCTTCAAGGACCTTGCTGTGGTGGGCATACTCGATGTGCTGCTGATTTATCTCAGCCTCCTGCTCTTCTCCTTTGTATGGCAGGAATGAAGGCCGTTGCCAATTTTCAGATAAATTCGCATTCCACACACCATGAATAAATTCCAGCTTTCCTTCTTCCTCCTGCTGAGCGGATTTGCCTTGCAAGTACAGGCTCAGGTGGCCAAAACCCAGGTGGTTCGCGCCGGAGCCCGCGCAAATACCGACGGAACCATTACCCTCTACTGGCCCCAGGAGAATTATACCGGAACCTGGCAGATTTACCGCCGCAATACGCAGCAATCAGACGATTGGGGCAATGTCGTTACAACGGTGCCCGGCAACCAGGCCAGCTGGACCGATATTTCGGTGAATCCGGGCGGCGAAGCACCGGAATACCTCATTGCCAAGATCAACACAGCCAACCAATCGGAAGCGCTGGGTTATGTATACGCCGGCAACAATATCCCGGAAGTCTTGCACATGGGCGGATTGATCTTGTTGGTAGACAGCAGTTACCTGACTGCACTGCGCAGCGAAATCGATCGCCTGGTTAACCAATTGCGCTCGGAAGGCTGGATGGTAAGCCGGCTTGCTGCAGGCAGGAAAGAATCTCCCGCAGCTGTGAAGGCGCGCATCAAGGCCGAATACAACCGCCGTGGTGGCAATGTCTCCACCTTGTATGTCTTGGGCCATGTGCCGGTGCCCTATTCAGGCGATTACAGCGGTCAGAATATTCCGCCGCCAGACGGGCACAGCGAAGGCGCAGGCAACCATACCGGAGCCTGGCCGGCCGATTGCTATTACGGTGATCTGGATGGAGAATGGTTCGACAGCGAAGTGACGCGCACTACCGGCTCTGGCACGCGACTGCACAATATACCCGGCGATGGCAAGTTTGATCAGACCAAAATCCCCGGCGATGTGGAACTTGAAATCGGGCGGGTTGACCTCTTCGATATGCCTGCCTTCTCGCGCAACGACACGCTGCTGGTGAAGAAATACCTGAACCGCAGTCATCTCTGGCGCACCGGAAAACTCAGCACCGTGGAACGTGCCCTCATCGACAACAATTTCGGTTCACTCAACCTCGCTTCCACCGGTTACCACAACTTCGCCACCATGTTCCCGCCCGACAGCATCTGGGACAACCGCGATTACTTCACCGAACAGAAAGCAAAACCCTATCTCTGGAGCTACGGCTGTGGCGCGGGTTCATACACTTCCTGCAGCGGCGTGGGCAATACCAATAATTTCGCTGCCGATTCCCTCCAAAACATCTTCACCATCCTGGCCGGAAGCTATTTCGGCGACTGGGATGTATCGAACAACCTCCTCCGTGCGCCGCTTGCCAACAGTGCGCTGGCCTGTTTCTGGGGCGGCATTCCCAAGTGGTATGTGCACCACATGGCATTGGGCAAGCATATCGGCTACGGTGCGCGCCTCAGCATGAACAACAACACGTTCTATTTCAACGGCCAGTTCAACTTCTCGCACAAAGGCATCCACATTGCGCTCATGGGCGATCCAACCCTGCGCCAGCGCCATGTTGCGCCGCCCTCCAACCTGATCGCGGCTAGCACGAATAACCGCGTATTGCTCACCTGGACTGCTGCCGACGGCGATATCGATGGCTATGCAGTTTACCGTTACGACAGTGCCCGCAACAGCTATTTCCGCGTCAACAAAGGCTATCTCATCCAGGGAACCTCTTTTTACGACAGCAGCAATTACCTGCAAGGTCGCAATTTGTACAGCGTTCGCGCTCTGCGCCTTGAAACCACCAATTCCGGAACCTGGTGGAATGCCAGCGGCGGACCGATGGCGGCAGTAAACCACACCAACAGCCTGACACCTGCTTTCGCGCCGGCCAACTTCAGCGTGTTCCCGAATCCTACGCGTGGTCAACTGCAACTGCAATTGGACGAAGCCGTTCAGCAGGCCCATGTGCGCATCTTCGACATGAACGGGCGCCAGGTTTTGGAAAGAACATTCAGCGCAAGCACCTCCACCATGGAGTTGCAGCTCGGCCATCTCACAGACGGCGTTTACACGGTTCAGCTGGAAGCCCGCGGCAAAGCACCCGCGGCGGGCAGGTTTGTGAAGGCCGGAAACTGATCCGCTACAGCGGCGCTGCAATGGAAACGGCAGAACTGCTGCAACACCTGGACCAGGTTTATCGGCTTCAGGGCGAAGAACGGGCAGCGCTGGAAGCTATCATCCGGCACCGCGACTATCCAAACGGAGCCGAAGTGCAGGCTCCGGGCAGCCGTTGCCGGACTGTTTACTTTGTCGAAAGCGGCATTGCGCGCATTTTCTATTACCGGAAAGGGCATGATATCACCGAGCACTTCGCCTTCCCGGGTCAATTGATCGTGCGGGCCGAAAGCCTTTTCACCGGTGAAGCGGCTACCAAGGGAATACAAACGCTGGCCCCAAGCCGGCTGGCCGCTATCGATGCGGACACACTATTTGCCATGTATGACCGCTACCACGGCATAGAACGTTTGTTCCGCCTGCTGTTTGAACGCGAACATGTGGCCCTGATCCGGCGCCTGGAAAGCCTGCAATTCCAGACAGCCCGCGAACGCTACCGGCAGCTGCTGCAGGAAACCGAACTCATCCGCCATATTCCCCTGCGGCATATAGCCACCTATCTAGGCATTACACCGGTCAGCCTGAGCAGGATCAGGGGAGAGAAATGATGCGATACGCTTGGCTTTGAAATTGCAGGATTTGAAAGCTAAATTTGGAGTATGGAAAAGCCCGATATTCGTTGGAAGCAACGATTCAGCAATTTTCAACGTGCGTTTGCGCGTTTGGAGGAAGCCATCGGGCAGGAAGAATTGAATGAATTGGAGCGCAATGGACTGGTTCAGCGTTTTGAATTTACGTTGGAATTGGCATGGAAGACCATGAAGGATTTCCTCGAATTCAAAGGTTTCAGTTTCAGCCCTTCTCCGAAAGACACCTTCCGGCAAGCGCAACAGGCGCTGTATATTGACAATGCACAAGCATTGATTGATGGACTGGACCTTCGCAACATGCTTTCCCATGACTATGACGGTCAGAAGTTTCTTTCAGCCGAAAAACAATTGCGACTTGAAACTTTCCCGGCGCTTGTCAAGCTTCACGAATTCTTCAAGAACGAATGAACCATTAATGCCCATGGTAAAGCCGATTGAAGTTGTTGAAAAAGACCTGTTCGGATTGTCAGCGCGCAACCTGCATAAGTTGTCACTGCTGTCCAAAACGTTTTAAACTGACCTGACTCAGCGTTGATAATGAGATAGTTAGCATTGCGTTTTAGTGGTTTTGAGATTTTACCCCCCCCTCTGGTTTATGTGAACAGGCTCA
>CANHTS010000058.1 GCA_947463435.1 Flavobacteriales bacterium
ATCAAGATCTCCAGCTTGAGAAACGGAAGCCTGCCTGCACTTCAACAAGGTACGGATGGAGATGTGAAGGTTTATCCTAACCCGGCAAGCAACCTGCTGCAAATAGATTGGAACAATACCATAGACCATGGTCAGCTGGAATTGTTGGATGTAAACGGACGCCAGTTGATCACCCGCAGTATACCGGCGGGCGAACAAAGCAGTTTGATTTCAACCGACAACCTGCCGGAAGGATTGTATATGCTTCGTTTGCAACGCGGCAACCTTATCAAACTGGAACGCGTACAAATCGCACGCTAACCATTTTTTAACCGCGAAAACAATAAGAAAGGGAGGCCATGTGTCTCCCTTTCCTTTTTTAGTTCCTTACCTTTGTTGTGAAGTCAACCCTATGATTCGCGTCGAAAACAACAACAACATCCTGGTTCCGGTAGATTTCTCCGACATCTCGAACAACGCCCTGAACCACGCGGTGAACATTGCCCGCGTTTACAACAACGAGATTACCCTGCTGCACATCGTGGATGAGAATTTCTTTCAATCCATTTTTTCCTCCAGCCAGAGCCAATTGATGGAAGAAGCCATCCACGCCCGCCTGGATAAACTGATAGAATCGATCCGCAGCAATAATCCCGGCATCGTTCTGCACAAGCGGCTTGAGCGAGGTAAGGTATACAAAACCATCGCCCAGGTAGCCAACGATGGCAAATTCGACAGCATCATGATGGGCAGCAACGGCGCCAGCGGACTGGAAAAGATTATCGGATCCAACGCTTCACGTGTCATCCAGCTCAGCAAAGTGCCTGTGATTGTGATAAAGTCCAAGCCCTTCGGCGAAGGATACCGCAAGATTGTATTGCCAATCGACCTGAGTCTTGAATCTAAGCAGAAGGTTGGTTGGGCCATCCACGTTGCCAAGAAATTCAACTCCATTATCCATGTAATTTCTGAAAGCAGCTCTGATGAGTTCTTGCTGAACCGGATTCACGCCAATATCCGTCAGGTTGAAGCCATGATTGAAAAGGAAGGCGTTCAATACGTAAGCAAGGCCCTCGAAGACAAAGTGTTTGAAACCTTTGCCACCGAAACACTTACCTATTCAAATGCTATTGAAGCCGATCTGATTGTGATTATGACTCAGCCGGAGACCAGCATTGTAAGCATGGCCATTGGAACGCTTGCCCAGCAAATGGTGAACGACAGCGATAAGATTCCGGTGATGTGCATCAACCCGGTCGAAACCGGCTACACATTCGATTATTAAGCCATTCCGGCTTCCTGCTAAAAGCGCTGCCAGGATGCATATCCGGCAGCGCTTTTCTATTTTGCATGCATGAGAACCTTACCCCTCCTCCTCTTCAGCTTGCTTTTTACAGCCAACTCATGCCGTTACGAAGAGGGCCCACGCATTTCCTTCCGCAGCCCTTCCTCCCGTATCACGGGCGATTGGGTAATGAACAAATGCCTGCAGAATACGGTAGACCGCACTTCAGAATTCAACGTTCTTTTCCCGAACTACACCCTTTCTATTGGCGACGACAAGAATTACAGCATCGTTACATCCAATCCCCTGGCTCCGGGCGAAAAAGGAACCTGGGTTTTTAACGATGCCAAAACCGAGATCGACCTGCGCAAAAACGGAACAGGCAAAAGCATCTGGAAAATACTCCGGCTTACGGCCAAAGAACTCCACGCTTCTCAGGTGGATATGAATGGCAATCTGATCGAATACCAGCTTAGGCTGCGCGAGTGATTATATCAGCCTAGGTATGCAGGGAAAACCCCTGGGTTGGCTTCGTGCATGATATTGTAAACTGCACGGAATATATCATCCACACTCGGCTTGCTGAAGTAATCGCCATCTGTTCCATAAGCCGGACGATGCGGTTTTGCTGCCAAGGTAGCCGGCGCGCTGTCCAGCCATCTCCAGGCACCTTGTACTTCCACAACCTGTTGGAGCATGTATGCCGAAGCGCCTCCAGGCACATCTTCATCAAGGAATAGCACGCGGTTCGTTTTGCGGATGCTGTCAGCGATGCGGTGGTAGCGGTCGAAAGGCAACAAAGTCTGAACGTCGACAATTTCTACTTCTATACCTGCTTCAGCCAACATTGCGGCTGCTTCGCTCGCTATGCGGCAGCAACTGCCATAAGTAACCAGGGTAAGATCGCTTCCCTCGCGGATTACTTCCGGAACACCGAGCGATACAGTGAACTCTCCAATATTGGCCGGCAATTGTTCCTTCAGGCGATAACCGTTCAGGCATTCAATTACCAATCCGGGTTCGTCGCTGCGCAAGAGCGTATTGTACATGCCTGCAGCTTGCGTCATATTGCGGGGCACACACACATACATACCGCGCAAGGCACTGATAATCATACACATGGGCGAACCACTATGCCAGATACCTTCGAGGCGGTGGCCGCGTGTACGCACAATAACCGGCGCCTTCTGCCCGCCCTTGGTGCGGTATTGCACTGTTGCAATGTCGTCGCTCATAATTTGCAATGCGTAGAGCAGATAATCGAGGTATTGGATTTCAGCGATAGGACGCAAGCCGCGCATGGCGGCACCAATGCCTTCCCCTACGATGCTCACTTCGCGTATACCGCGGTCGCCAACGCGCAATTCGCCATACTTCTCCTGGAGTCCGGCAAAGCCTTGGTTCACATCGCCGATTTTACCCAGGTCTTCACCGAATGCAAATACGCGCGGATCACGGGCCAGATTGGCATCAAAACAGGCTTGCAACACTTCCCGCCCATCGCACATCACCGCTTCACCGCTAAAATCGGGCGCAACTACCGGCACCTGCAGCGCGTTGTCGGCACTGCCGCTGTGCAAATGCGAGCTGTAACGCTCTTCATTCACTGCGAAGAACCGGTCGTGAAATTCGAGCAAAGGCTTACGTACAGGTTCACCTTCGCTAAGGGTAAGCCTCAGCGCCCTATGGATGGCGTTACCGATGTCTTTACGACCCGGTTCGCCCAATGCCTGAATCTGCGTGGCCAGTTGCGTCAGCTCTGCATTCATGGCCGATTGCCCGGCAGCGGCTTCAAGGGCTGCGCGGCAATCATTGACTTCACTTTTAATATCGCCCAAAAAAGCGCTCCAGGCTTCTTTCTGCCAGGTGCGTACCTCTTTCAGGTAATCGGCTTCAAGCGCTTCAAGTTCTTCGGAAGTGGCAATTTCGTTTTCAGTGATCCAAGTGCGGAAGCGGGCTATGCAATCGTAGTCTTGCTCCCATTGCAGGCGTTCAGGGCTTTTGTAACGTTCGTGTGAGCCGCTGGTGCTATGGCCTTGCGGCTGGGTCATTTCCGTAATGTGAATGAGCACCGGTGTATGCTCTTTCCGGCAGGTGGAAATCGCGTCGCGGTAGGTTTCGCAAAGCGCCGGGTAATCCCAGCCGCGGGCCGTAAAGATTTTCAGCCCCTTTCCTTCCTTATTGGTCTGAAATCCCTTCATCAGGGCAGCAATATTCTCTTTAGCTGTCTGGTATTTGGCCGGAACGCTGATGCCGTAACCGTCGTCCCACACTGAAATGGCGAGTGGCACCTGCATTACGCAAGCCGCGTTCATCACTTCCCAGAACATCCCTTCGGACGAGCTGGCATTGCCGATGGTTCCAAAAGCGACTTCCCTGCCGCCTTGACTGAATTGGGTTTCGTTTTTGAGCCCTTCATTTTCACGGTAAATTTTGGAAGCCAGGGCCAGGCCAAGCAGGCGGGGCATTTGACTTCCGGTCGGGGAAATATCGGCGGTGGAGTTGAAACGGTCGCTTTGGGGCAGCCAGTTGCCACGGTCGTCGAGCATGCGCGTTGCGAAATGTCCGTTCATGCTTCGGCCTGCCGATGCAGGCTCGGCTTCGGTAGAAGGATGCGCGTATAACTGGGCAAAGAAGGAACGGATATCGCTCATTCCTGTGGCGAACATGAAGGTCTGGTCGCGGTAATAGCCGCTGCGGTAATCGCCTGCCGCAAAAACTTTGGCCATGGCAATCTGAGCCAGTTCTTTCCCATCGCCGAAGATGCCAAATTTGGCTTTCCCGGTGAGCACTTCCTTACGGCCTATAAGGCTGGCCTGGCGGCTTTGGTAGGCCAGGCGGTAATCGCGGATTACTTCCTCCCTGAACTCGGGGAAAGACATTTCAGCGGCGGTTTCTGCAACTTCCATGAAGCTGCAAATTTACGCTATTCGCAGGAAGTAGGCGCGGAGGCTTCCAACCCCCCTTTTGTTTTCAATAAAAGAATTCGATATAAATTTACAGCGAATGGAGGCTTGGGTGATTCGCCGCGCAGTTTGGTGGTCTATGTTGTTTTTTTTAGGCATTCTGCAAGGCCAGGATCGTCTGCATCAACATTTCAATGTGCGGAACGGATTGCCCTCCAACAAAGCTTACAGCATCGCACAGAGTTCGGCCGGCTATATCTGGATAGGTACCGATCGCGGTGTTGTTCGCTGGGATGGTCGGAATTTCAAAACCTATACCACCGCAGACGGCTTGCCAGACAACGAAGTATTGCATGTTTTTGATGACGATTACGGTCGCATCTGGCTTAACTGCTTCAATACCGCGCCCGCTTATATCCGCGATGGTGTAGTGTTCACCTTGCACAACGACCCTTTTCTGGCCAGATTCAATTCAGTTAACTTGTATCAAAGTTCCTACCTGGTCGAGAAAAACCAACATTGGTTTTCCTACACCAATGGCAAAGGCCAGATTGAACTGGTAAGAACCGATAATGCAGAACGGTATTTGTTCAAAAACCCTGAAAATAACGATGGCCTGCGCATTATCGACATTGCTAAAGGCCATAAGGGGAAAGTGTTTGTGGTGACCGCTGGCCGCAGCGCTGAATTGGGTCAAGCCGGTGAAAATGTTACATTCAAATATTTGAAGAACCCCATCGACGGAAGCGTCTACCCCATCAATACCTGGATCGGTTTCAGGTATAACAATGCTTACTACACCTCAACCTTCGATGGTTTGCTGCTGCGCTATACATTGCAAGGCGATTCACCCGTTTTAGGCGCATCGATACGCCTGCCCATCATCCCTCGATCATTCTTTTTCAGGGCTGGAAAACCATTCTTCTACGATGACAAGGGTCGGGTTTACGACATGGAACTCGGGGCACTTTCCGATGAATTCCGATTCCTGGAAAAACACATGGTGAACAACATATTGCTCGACCATAGCGGCAATCTGTGGGTCACTACCGACAACGATGGTGTTTTCTTTTACCCTGCTCACGGTCTCGAAGTATTCAACAAGTTGCCCTTTGACGATATAAACTCCCTAAGCCACTTCAGAAACTACCTCGTAGCAGGCACAGAAAAGAACGGACTGTTGGTCATGGATAAAGACTACAAGTTGCTACGCCATTTTCCTGAAGTGAAGCGAATCTTGCGCGTGGCGAGTACCGTGAATTACTGTGCTGTAGCCAACGATGGAGATTTCTGCTTTCTGGATGCAGAACTCAGATTGCATAAAATGCCTGAATATGTAGTGATAAAAGATGTGGAGGCCATAGGCGGCGATACTGTGTTGATTGGGACCTATCGGAATGCCGCGCGCATCAGCCTAAGCGACCAACACCATGAGATTATTTGGAATAACCGTACCACGGCCGTGTGGAGTGATGTGAATGGGAAAATCTGGCTTGGAACATTGAAGGGCATTTTTGTGAAGCAGGCCGATGGCAGCGTGCATCAGATTCAACGACCGGCAGAACTTAAAAATGCGCGGATTACCGACGTTCGTGAAGACCAACAAGGTCGTATGCTCATTGCCACACACCAAGAAGGTTTGGTTGTAATGCAAACAGACCGATGGCGGGTTGTGCGCCGATCTTCGGGTGATAAACGCTACGCGTTGGTAGACAACCACTGCGAACAGATCCTGCCGCTTCGCAACCATATCTGGCTGCAAAGTTCCCGCAGCTTGAACCGTATCCGCTTTGTGCCCGAATCGGTGGATATTGAGGAGAATATTGCGGTGAATGCATCCAATGGATTGATTGCTTTCAGTCTTTCTGATATTGCTGCTGATGACGACCAAATGGTCACTGCTGTTTCTGACGAAGGTCTGGTGCGGATACAACCACAACTGTTACCACAACCAACCGCGCTTCGGATTGATATCGAATGGGTCACTGTAAATGGCCAACGGCAATCCCCCGAAAAAATCAAGTCACTTTCTAACGATCAGAATAATATCGATTTCTATTTCAATGCTGTCTGCTTATTGGGCGGCGAGCAGATTCAATACGAATACAGGATGTCAGGCCTGCAGGAAACCTGGAGCAGCACCACCGGCAATACCATCAATTACAGCGATTTACCACCCGGGAAATACCGTTTCGAAATTCGCGCAATCAATCTGAACACCGGTATGGTCTCCGATGTTCGTTCCGTACAACTCAGCATCAGTCCGGCCTGGCATCATCTTTGGTGGGTAAGGACGCTTGGTGTCCTATTGTTAGCCGGAGTCTTGGGTTTGGCCATTTTCCTGCGCATTCGGAAAACAGAAAACGATGTTCATTTGCGCAACATGGAAAACCGCCGTTTGGCTGAATTGGAACTGCAGGCCATGCGCAGCAGGATGAATCCGCACTTTGTGTTCAATGTGCTCACAGCCATCCAGAATTTCATCACCCAAGGAAGGGAGAAAGAAGCCAATTTCTACACTTCCCGCTTTGCCCAGCTCATCCGGCAGAATTTTCATGTATCGGCAAGGAATTTCACCACCCTGGAAACGGAAATCAATATGCTCAACACCTACCTCGAATTGGAAGCCATGCGCTTCGAAGATCGGATGAGCTATAAGATTGAATGCGACCCGCTGATTGACACCGACTATACTGAAATACCTTCCATGCTGATACAACCCTTTGTTGAAAATGCCGTCAACCATGGCATCAGACCACTCCAAGACCGCAAAGGACAGGTGACGGTTAAGCTGATGCCAATGGAAGGCGAACGCTTGCATATCAGTATTGAAGACAATGGCATTGGCATCAGTGCAGCCAATCTCGAAAAGCGCAATAAAACTTTCAGGCAAAGCCACCGCAGCGAAGGCCTGGAACTTACGCGCAACCGCATCCATACCATGAACCGGTATTATGGCATTCGTATTTCCATGAAAATCACGGATCTTGCACATGAAGGCTCACAAGGCACACGCGTTGAACTTGAAATCCCATTAAATATACCTGCGGTATGAAAGCCATTATTGTAGATGATGAAAAAGCCAGCAGGCAAATGCTGACCCATTACCTGGAGAAGTATTGCCCGGAGGTAGTGCTGATTGGAGAGGCGCAAAATGTAGACGAAGCTTATGAACTGGTGCAGCATAGTAAGCCGGATTTGGTTTTTCTGGACATATCCATGCCGCGCAAGGATGGCTTTGAATTGCTTCGGATGTTTGAAACACCCCCTTTCGAGGTCGTTTTCGTTACCGCATTCGGGGAATACGCAATCACAGCGTTGAGGCTTTCAGCCTGCGACTACCTCATGAAGCCTATTAACATCGATGAATTGCAGGCAGCTGTCACCAAAGCGCGTGAACGGATCAACAAAAAGGAATTGGAATCGGGTTTGCGCGATTTACTGCATAACCTGAATGGCAAAGGCCCCAAGCGGATTGCTTTGGCACATTCCAATGGATATCAGGTTGTGCCGGTAGATGAAATCATACGGTTCGAGGCCGATGGCCGGTACACAAAAGTCACCCTCGCACAAGGCAACACCCTAGTCGTGGCGCGCAACCTCAAAGAGTTTGAATCCATGCTCGCGAGTATGGACTTCTTCAGGGTACACAACAGCCATCTGGTTAATCTGCGGTTTGTGCAAGGCTATGAACGCAGCGGAATCCTCAATATGACAGACGGCGCCCGTATAGAAGTTTCGCGGCGGAAAAAGGATGAACTGCTAACCTTATTCGGCATCTGAGTAAACGGATCTTCTGAAAATCAGCGGCAAACGCCAGCTTTGATTCCCCTTTTATCCTTGAAAATTGTCGCTTTGTTACGCAGGAATGCGCATTTGTTACTTGGTTCTTTTCACAAGGCAATTCAAGAACGTACTTCGTACCTGATTCCCCATCAACAAATTGGCAACGACGCCGGTTTGGGTTTGTTTAAAAAGGAGCCTTTCCCCCAGGGCTCTTTTTTATTTGTATTTAGCCTGTTTGAAACGGGGACTTTCTTACATTTTCTCAGGCACGGCAATGCCAAGCAATCCAAGGGTATTGCGCAGGTTTTCAGCAACAGCATTCGCAAGAAACAAGCGGAAGGCCCTGCTCGCTTCATCGGCTTCTTTCAAGACCGGAAATTCATTGTAGAAGCGGTTGAACTGGCGCGCCATCTGCAGACTCCAATGTGCCAACGGCGAAGGGTCATACCCATCTGACGCTGCACGCAAAGCATCCGGCAACATGGCCAGTTGCCGAATAACAGCCCTTTCGGCTTCGTTTGGAAGTATCGCAGGACAGGTGTCTGGCGCCTGAGTTTGACGCAACATCGAGCGAATCCGTGCATAGGTATACTGAATAAATGGTCCGGTATCACCTTGGAAATCAATACTTTCCTGCGGATTGAACAACATGCGTTTCTGCGGATCTACTTTCAGCATGAAGAACTTCAAAGCCGCCATGCCAAGCATTTCATACAGCCCGCTCAATGCCTCCCCGGTCATCCCTTCCGTTTTTCCGAGCTCTTCGGTTTTGCGCCTGGCCGTATCGTGCATTTCCTGCATCAGATCGTCGGCATCCACTACCGTGCCTTCCCTACTTTTCATCTTGCCGCTGGGCAAGTCAACCATGCCGTAGCTCAGATGGAAGATGCCGTCGGCATAAGGCCTGCCCAACTTCTGCATGATGAGTCGCAGCACCTTGAAATGATAATCCTGCTCATTTCCCACTACATAAACGCTGCGATCGATCCCGTATTCTGCATACTTCAACTCAGCAGTTCCGATGTCTTGCGTCATGTACACCGAAGTACCATCGCTGCGCAAAACCAACTTCTCGTCTAAGCCATCTTCGCGCAAATCAATCCATACACTGCCGTCTGGCTTCCGGTAAAAAACGCCTTTCTCGAGGCCTTCTGCAATGATGTCTTTACCGAGTGTATAGGTGTTCGATTCGTAATAATACCGGTCAAAATCCACTCCAAGCCGGCTGTAACTGCTTTCAAAACCTGCATACACCCAGGAGTTCATGGTCTTCCACAATTTCAGCACCGCTTCATCGCCTTGTTCCCAACGCCTGAGCATGTCTTGCGCGGCGAGAAGGATGGGCGCCTGCTTTTCAGCCGCTTCCTTTTCTATCCCTGCAGCCACCAGCTCGGCAACTTCAGCACGAAACTGTGCGTCGAAGGCAACGTAGTATTTCCCCACCAGATGGTCGCCCTTCATCCCGCTGCTTTCCGGGGTTTCGCCATTGCCAAAGCGCTCCCATGCAATCATGCTTTTGCAGATATGGATTCCCCTGTCGTTGATCAGGTTAGCTTTGATCACTTCATAACCGTCTGCTTTGAGAATCTCGGCTACGCTCCAACCCAGCAGGTTGTTGCGCACATGGCCAAGGTGCAGGGGCTTGTTGGTGTTGGGGGAAGAATACTCGACCATCACCTTCGTGTTTCGGGGTTTTGAACCGAGCAGCGACAATGCATTGGCTCCCATGGTCTGCAACAGGCTGACCCAATAAGAGCCGGCAAGCTCAAGGTTGAGGAATCCTTTGACCACATTGAAGCTTGCCACCAGGTCATTCCGCTTGCAAAGTGCCTCACCGACGAGTTCGGCGCATTGTTCCGGACTGCGCTTCAAGGCTTTCACGAGGGGAAACACGACCAATGTGAAATCGCCGGGAAAATCAGGATTCGTGCGCTCTATCCGTAAATCAGCCGCGCTGGTTTCAATTTGGAAATCCTTGCTTAAGGTATCAATTATCAGCGCCCGCAGCGCAGCTTCCGGAGTCATGCCGCAAAGATAATCTCGTTGTGGGGCTGGTTTTGCTTACAATCTGCTGGAGTGGCTGTGTATTTTTGCCCGCCAATGCTGTTCAATTCTGTACAGTTTTTCCTCTTTCTGCCGCTGGTGTGGGCGCTGTATTTCCTGCTGCCGCATCGATTTCGGTGGATCTGGTTACTGGGTTCCAGCTATTTTTTCTACGGCTATTGGAAATACCAATTCGTTTTTCTGATGGCATTTACCAGTTTAGTCGACTGGTATTGCGCGCGGCAAATTGTGGCAAACACATCGCAAAGAATGCGCAAGCGGTTCCTGTGGTTTTCCATCATCAGCAACCTGAGCATCCTGTTCTTTTTCAAGTATTTCAACTTCTTTTTCGGGCATTCGCCCCTTGCCCGTTGGTTGTATAACACCGAAGCGATGGCATGGGCTGTGGAACTGGCGCGCTACACCATTCCTGCCGGCATCAGCTTTTACACCTTTCAAAGCATCAGCTATGTGGTCGATGTTTACCGTGGCAACGACAGCGCAGAACGCAGTCTGCCTCGGTTCATGCTCTTTGTGGCGTTCTTCCCGCAGCTGGTGGCCGGCCCTATCGAACGATTCTCCCATCTGCAGCGCCAGCTATTCAGCCGGAATAACATACACTATGAAAACCTCAGCGCCGGATTCCGCCTGATGCTTTACGGCCTTTTCCTGAAAGTTTGTGTAGCCGACAACCTCGCTGCTTCAGCCGATCAATTCTACGGCGCCCATAAACTCTACAACAACGGTTCAGCCTGGCTCGCTGCCCTGGCTTTCTGTTTTCAGGTTTATGCCGATTTCTTTGGCTACTCTCTGATGGCGCAAGGTTCCGCAAAGCTTTTCGGCATCGACCTGATGGACAATTTTCTGAAACCCTTCCTGGCCCGTAACGTACCCGAATTCTGGCAGCGCTGGCATATCTCCCTTTCCACCTGGTTCCGCGATTATATCTACTTCCCGCTCGGTGGAAGCCGCCAAGGAAAAACACGCATGCTTGGAAATGTGATGGTGGTGTTTCTCGTGAGCGGCCTCTGGCATGGCGCCAACTGGACCATGATCCTCTTCGGCGCTGCCCAGGGCGTTTTGTACTGGTTCGATCATTTTCTTTTCGGGAAAGCGCCGGCGCGAAAAGATGCCATTGCCTGGCTCCACCGTGCGAAAACCGTCTTTTTCTTCCTCCTGACACTCGTCTTCTTCAGGAGCATGAGCCTGAAACAAAGCACTGAGGTATACGGCATGTTGGCCGGAATGCCCTCGGGCGACGCGCAGCTTCAGATTCCTGCCGTAACCTGGGCAATGCTCTGCGCGTTCATCCTGCTCGATTTGTTCATTACCCGCGACCGCTTCGACCGCTGGATCGGGAAATATCCTGCAGCCCTCCGTTGGACTGTTTATTCCGTTTTCATGCTGAGCATCTGGATGTTCGGTGGCACCGTGAACCATCCTTTCGTGTATTTCCAGTTCTGAGATGACTTTCAAACGCCTGACCACCCGCCTGCTCTTCGTTGTGGCACTTTTCATGGCCGCCAATTGGTTCTACAGTCGTTTTCTGTGGCCTGCGGAGATGGAAAAGCACGCACCTTTAGCCGCACGCGTGATTCAAACTGCCGATAGTGCCGATGTACTTTACTTCGGCGAATCGAGCAATACCAGCTTCAATCCTTTCACCGATACACTCACCTACAGCATCTCTGAGTTTCTGCAACAATACCTGCCTCGTTTACAGGTTCGCGATATCACACACAGCGCCTACCATCCGGGGATGTTCCTTGCGCTCATGGAACTGATACCGGAAACGGCGCGGGTGAAAACCATTGTGGTCACGATGAATATCCGGAATTGTGGGCCGGCCGCCATACACACCACACTCGAGCCTTACATGCAGAAGCAGAAAGTGTATTACAGCAGCCGAATGCCCTTGCTGTCGCGCATCTACCTTTCCATGAAATTCTACGACAACCGCGACAGCATGGAGCGGGAAAGGTTAAAACTGGAAGCCTGGCGCACCTGGGACATTCAGTATCCCGGAGCGAAACAACCATACCCCAATGCCCGCAGCTGGTTCGATGCCCCAAAGTTTCCGGGGGAAGACAGCAGCGGCGATGCCAGGCGCAAACGGATACTGGCCGACGACTATATCAAGGGCTTTGCTTTTGCGCTCAGGGAAGACAACCCACGCATTGAACAATTCGATGCCATGGTAAAACTGGCTGCCGCTAAGGGCTGGAAACTGGTTTTTAACATCGTTCCGGAGAATATGGAATACGCCAGACTGCTGCTAGGAGAAAGCCTTGTGCGTACTATCCGGTACAACCGCGATTTCCTCGCAGCGCGTTACCGCAAGATGGGTGTGGAAGTTGTAGACAACCTCGAACTGGCCCGCGGTCAGGAGTTCACCGATCAATTCTGGACTACCGAGCACTTTAACGGTCGCGTAAGACGGGCCTGCGCGCGCAATCTCGCAAACGCCCTGGCAGGGAAAAGCAACCCGGGAAATGATCCGGTTTTGAAACAAAATAATTGGCCGAATCCGGAAGTATTGCAACCCATGGCAGATACCTTGCTCGGGTTGGTGCCCAAAAGGCTGCACTAATCTCACTGGCCCGTTTGTTCTCAATACCCAACGTGCCGAATCAAAAAATATCGCACTGCTGTCACAATCGTGAACAGGCTGTTTCATAGGTCTCAACTTAACAATCATAGACCAGCTTGTTTGAAAACCGGAATCCGCATGGATTGACCATCGTCAACAACATAAACCATCAGGCTATACCAACCTGCAACCAGGTTGCGGGTATCAAGAGTAAGTGACTGATTCGCAGATCCTTGAAAGCGATATACTACCCTTCCTTGTAAATCGGATAAAACGATTAGTACTGGCTTACCCGTGATTTCCGAAGGCAAATCCAACCTTAACCAATCACCAAATGGGTTGGGAAAGGCATGTAATTCGGGCGAACCTTCGATATCGCAGAAACGCAGTGGCGAAGTGTAGATGCACATGGTAGCCGAAAGTGCCTGCACCCTAAAAAAGTGGCGCCCTTCAG
>CANHTS010000059.1 GCA_947463435.1 Flavobacteriales bacterium
ACATCTGGAATCTGCCCTCTCTGCGGTCTTTGCGTGATTTTCCCTTTGCGGTCTCCGCGTGAACCTTTGCATGGAGCCAATTCATCCAAAGAAGCACCTCCATCCACTATAACGCTCTAATCTTACATACCCGGATTCCCGCGACCCGGCCTTCCCGGGTCGCATATTATAGAAAACGATTATTATGCGGATCCCGACCCGGCCTTACCGGGTCGAATGTTCTATCACCTTCCACGCATCTGGCAAGCAACGAATCAAATCCATCGCCGTCATCGCCTCCGCACTGCATGCTGTTGCCGCCCGCTCTCCGGCGACGCCGTGCAACCACATGCCCAACTGCGCGCTCTCTTTCAGGCTGTAACCCTGTGCCAACAGACTGCCGCAAAGCCCCGTTAGCACATCGCCGCTGCCCCCTTTGGCCATCCCGGCATGCCCGCGCGGATTGAACCAGCGGCTGCCATCAGGCGAAGCAAGGCAGCTGTAAGTGCCCTTGAGCAAGAGTTCTATATTGTGTTTGGTGGCGTACGTTTTCTGCCTGTCAAACATGGCTGCATCGTTTTCCCAACTTCCTGCCATACGCCTGAACTCGCCGGGGTGCGGTGTGAACAGTGAACGCCCTTGCCAGTTTTCGCCTGGCACTGTCCCTTCTGCCACAAGATTGAGAAAGTCGGCATCGCCCAGCAAAGGAATTTCACGGAAATGCAAAAGCAATGCATGGATCGCTTCAGCTGTTTCATCTGCCGTTCCTATGCCCGGTCCGATGGCGATGGCATCGAAACGGCCTTCCGGCAATCCGGCTTTATCGCCTATGATAAATTGCCCCGCGGTCTGCAACATGGCTTCCGGGCAATGCAGGGCAATCGTCGCGGCTACCTTTTCCGGACAATACACCGTCACCAGTCCGCAACCCGAGCGCAAGGCCGCCCGGGCAGCCATGACCGCCGCGCCGGGTTTATCTGCGCTGCCGGCTATGAGCAGCAGGTGGCCGTAATCGCCTTTGTGGCTGTGGCGTGTCCGGGGCTTGTAAATCTGCCGGACGGTTGCGCGATCCAAACAATACAAATCGCCTTCCAGCGAATCCGTAAAGGTCCGGTCGAGTCCGATATCGACAACGCTGAAGCTGACCCGGGCAGCGGGATAGAAAAAACCTTCTTTCGGTGCGTGGAAGCTGAAGGTATGCGCTGACCGCACATATTGCCCATCGGGACTCGGGCCGTCGCTGTACAAGCCGGAAGGCACATCCACCGAAACAACTAGTTTCTGCCGGTTCAGCAAGGCAATCCAATCTGCCGCGAGGCCTTCGGGCGGACGTGTTAATCCTGTACCGAACAAGGCGTCGATCCACAGCGCTTGTTCGTCATCTTCAGGCAATTGAAAGGCATGCGGGCGTTGCAGCGCATCGGGTCGAAACTGGTGCAGCCGATCTGCATTGGCTTCGTTGTCTGCACTGTAATGGCCGGATTGTACGCGGTAACAAAGGGTATCCTTAAAACCTTGCAGCAATAACATCCTTGCCATCGCCAGTCCGTCGCCGCCATTGTTACCGCTGCCACAAACGACGCGGAAGCGCGTTTGGCGAGGATACTGTTTGAGGATGGCACCCAGACACAGCCGGGCAGCCCTTTCCATCAATTGCAAACTGCTGATGGGCTCCTGTGCGATGGCGTGCTCATCGGCCATTTTCTGTTGCCGGGCGCTGAGTATTTTCATACCAAAACATTCAGGTTCGCCGGATCGACCACCACAAAGATGTCTCCGGATACTTCACCGCAGGGTTCTCCATCCGTATGCAGGGCCATCGGTTCGCTCAGGTGCAACTTGAAATGTGCTGCGTCCGCGCGCCGAACCCCCGGATGATTGCCGATTTCACCACTCAATAGCTTCAACAACATCCCCGGCAATTGGTACAACCGCTTCTCCCTGAAAGCGATGGCATGCAAAACGCCGTCGGTCAAAGACGCGCCGGGATGCAAGCGCACGTTGTTTCCCCATTGGCTGCCATTGCTGAAGCAGATCATCCATGCTTGGGCGCTTTCTTCTTCATTCCCAAAGGCTAGTTGATACGGTTGCAGGGTCGGATTGAGGTTGCCGGCGATGGTGTTGACATAACCGCTCAATCCGCGCTTTTTACGGTTCTTGAAGGCTTGGCTGATACGCGCGTCGTAGCCCAGACCGGCTACATTGACAAAGAAATGTCCCGCGATCCTGGCGGTATCGATGCGCTGCCTTACGCCGCTGTGCAGACGCGACAAGGCCGCATCCATATCCATCGGAATACCCAGATGCCGTGCCAGTCCATTCCCCGATCCAAGCGGGATAATTCCCATCGTGGCTTCGGTTCCGGCCAGTGCACGGGCAACGAGATTGACCGTTCCATCGCCTCCGCAGGCAACCACCAATGTGCGGGGTTCATGCAACAGCAAGGTTTTGATTTGCGATTCAACCTCTGCTCCCCGGGTAAAAGGCAAAAGCCGGTGTTTTCCGGCCGAAAAAGTATCGCTTAGTTTGGCTTGTAACCTGGCGGCTTTGCCCGAACCGGAGCCGGTATTGAGCACAAAAACAGCCGGAGGTTCAGCGGTTGAAGGCATATTGAACCAGGTTGGCGCCCATCTTCAAAGCCTGCAGGCGAACGGCTTCCGGATCGTTGTAAACGCCCGCATCTTCCCAGCCATTGCCGAGATCGCATTCGTAATCGTAGAAACATACGAGCCTGCCTTCCCAAATCAATCCGTAACCTTTGGGCGGCTTCCCGTCGTGGTCGTGCACCTTGGGCAGGCCGGCAGGGAAGGGGAAACGGCGCGTGTAAATGGGATGGTTGAAGGGAATTTCAACCAGGTCGAGTTCGGGGAATATTTTTTTAAGCTGCGGCCGGATGAAAGGATACATGCCGTAGTTGTCGCAGATATGGAGAAAGCCGCCGGCCATGAGGTAGAGGCGCAGGTTGCGGGCGTCTTCCGGACTAAAAACGACATTGCCGTGGCCGGTCATGAAGACATAAGGATGGTTGAAGATGTCGGGAGATCCGGCTTCCACGATGGCTTCATCGGTTTGCAAAGCGGTTCCCATTTGCTGGTTGCAGAACCTGGCCAGATTGGGCAATGCCGTGCGCGAGGAATACCAGTCACCTCCGCCGTTGTATTTCAAACGCGCCAGCTTGAGTGCCGCCTGTGGTTTGAAGGAGGTGGCAGCCAGAAGGATGAGCAGCAGGGAAAGCGTTCTCAGCATGCGTCTTCAAAATTACGCTTATTCAGGGTAATCGGGTCGCAAGAAATAAGCAAGACCGGGCAAGCTGTGGCATCCAGGCTTCCCGGTCGGTGCTTACTTGATGGATAATTTGACGCCGGCATAGAAGTTCGCGCCCATTACAGGCCCCCAGACCAAAGAGGCGTCGAAGTAGCGGCTGTATGGATTATCGGGAGAAACGACAGGGAAACGGTCGCCCGCGCTGAGCAGGTTCTCTCCGCCGATATACCAGTCCCAGCCTTTCCATTCCTTGCGGATCTGCGCATTCCAGACAACGAACCACGGACTGTATTCCGGGCGTCTGAATTGGGCCGGATTTTCGCTGGTGCCCGGAATGCGGCGCGGTGAATTGACCTGAAAGGTGTTGTTGAGATGCCATTTGCTACGCGTCGCCACATCGTTCACTATCACGATGCGGTGCGGCGATTGCTGCGGCTGGAGCAGCATACCGCGCATGAGTGGCTGCAGGCTTTCCACCCAGCGATAGGCCAGTTTCAGGTCGATGCGGCGCGCCGGCTGCAATATCCACTCCGCCTGCGCTGTGCGTGCCACGCCACCGCTGCGTTGGTGAAAGAGGAGCAAATCGGGCGCGATATCGCGGTCGGCCAATACCTGGTTGTCGAACCGCGTTTCGAAATAATCGAGGTGCAAGGTGGCTTTCCGCAGGAACATCTTGAAGAAACGGGTATAGCTGAAACCGAAATTGGCTGCCTTTTCCTGGTCGAATCCGTAGGCTTTCCCATGGATGCCGGTAAAGGGCTGTTGTTGCCATTCCACCCGGCGCTTGCTGATGAAGAGCGGCAGATTTTCGGCCAAAACCCAGGCGGTGCGTCTGCCATAACCGGCCTGGAAGCGCAGGAGATTGTCTTCGTTCAGGTCGTAGCGCAGGTGCAGTCTGGGCGTGAGATAGGCCCCGTAGATATTGTTCCAGTCGGCACGGATGCCCGCCACGGCAGAGAATTTCTCCTGCTTTAAGGTGTATTCGGCAAACGGACCGGCTACCCATTCCTGGCGCTGGTGCGGAAGCAAGTCGATGCGCGCATCGTTCGGGCCGAGGTATTCCAGCACTGCGTCGTACTGCATGTTCATGCCGGCGCGGAACACATCTTCCCCGCGCATTTCGCGCTGAAAGAAGAAATTGTACATAAACGAACGCTGCTGCCCGCGGTAAAGATTGGAATCGCCGAAATCGGCATCCAGGTCCTGGAGTTGGAAAGCGGCGATATTGCCGATGCTGCTTTCGGTTTCTTCATTCAGGAAGATCCCCAGTTTAACGAAACCCTCCGCCTTGCGGTCGTTTTGGGCAAACACATACGGCAGCTGGGTATAAGGATGATGCAAACGGCGAACAATCTGCCCGGCTTCGCGGCGGTCGCTCACCAGGTTCAGACCCGCCTGCATTTCGTATTTCTCCTTCTGCATCTGGAAATGGTTGCCGAAGAGGAATTTCCTGCCGGCGGGAACGTCGCTGAAGCCGTCGTGGTTCATGTCGGGCGTGCCGGTTTGGGCGGAACCGTGCACGAAACCCGTATACCAGCTGCGGGGCGAAACTTCCACGCGGTGCATGGCATTGGCTTCGAAGCGTCCCATGTTGCCGGCATAGACATTGAAGAACCAGGGCGGTTCGTTGCGGTCGGTCCGGAATGCGTAGTTGATGCTGCCGGTTAAGCCTTCCGGTCCGTTCATCACGCTGCCGGCGCCTTTGGCAATCAGCACGCGCGACACGAAAGGCCCGGGAACCTGGTTGAGTCCGTTCACCTGTGCCAGCCCGCGGATGAGCGGTACGTTGTCGCGGTTCATCTGCACGTATTTCCCTGCCAGGCCGAGCATTTCAACTTGCCGGATGCCGCTGATGCCGTCGGCATTGGAAACTTCTACCGAGGCATTGGTTTCAAAACTTTCGGACAGGTTGCAGCAAGCGGCTTTCTTGAATTCGTCTTTGCCGAGCACTTCCACCGTTTGCACGCCGCGCCGCGACATGCCACCGGCTCCGTTTTCGGCGCGGATGATCAGCGCGTCGGTGCTGCGGATGCGCAGGATGAAATCGGGCAGTGTATCTCCGGCTCCTTCAACGAACAAAGTGTCCGGAATCAGGTCGCGCCAGGAGGCCCTGATATGCAAAGGGAAAGTCGGATTGGAAAGCACGAAGCGGCCATTGGCATCGGTATTGGCCAGGAGTTTTCCGCTCATATCACGGACAGCGGCATTCAGAACCGGCGTCTGTTGTTTGCCATCCGATTGCATAACCCTACCCTTTACTTGCGCCCGAATGGTGGCAGGTAACAGGAAGAGAAGAAACAGGATCAGTGATCGTCGCATTTGCCTTCGCGGTATTTGCAACAACCGGGAATCAAGGCATATGCGCTGTCTGGTGCTTTGCCTGCTTCGGTGTCATGACCCACGTTCTGAACGAGGGTATGCAGTTGCGCAACGCTGATATGTTTCGGGTTGAAATGCGCGGTGAGCATTTGCGTTTCGAGGTTGTATTCCGCGAAGCTTACGCCTTTAACATCCAGGGCCTGCTCGATGCGCTGTTTGCACATGTCGCAGTTGCCGGATACCTTGAAGGTGACGATTGTTTTCTTATTGCCGGTGAAAGCCATGCCGATGATGGCAAGGAACAGTACCAGCACTTTGCTGATGTTTTTCATGTTGTTAGTTATTATGATTGATTCCATACCGGATAACGTCAAACCATCCGGAATCGGGATGGCATAACCTGTGAGAATTTGGGAAAGGGAAGGAGGAGCCGGTATTAAATCAGCAGGCGCCGGCAGGCCAGGAATACGGGCAGGTGGCTTTGCGTCGGCGGATGGTGTACATCGTACCAGTCAAAGAGCGCATTTGCGCTGCGATTGATTTCCGGCAAGGCAGACAGATATTCCGGCAATGCCGTGGCGACATCGACGGGCGCAAGGCGCAATTGGTTTTCACCCCAGCTGAAGAAGGGAGCGAGGTTGAAGAAGGCCACATCGTCGCAGCAGGTTGTTTCGCTCACATCAACATCCGGACCTTTTGCAGCGCTTGTCGGGAGGGTGGCGCAACAGGAGGGTTGCTCCGGTTTTGCAGCCTTACAGCAGGAAGCCGTTTCAGCCGGCAGGTCGCCGTGGCAACGCGCTTCGTCGCAGCACAAATGCAGCGTCAGCGGCAGAAGCCCCATCGAAAGGCTGCAGCTCACCAGCAATATCCACGCGAAAACGATGCGACGCACAACACAAAGATACAATCCGGATTGGAAACGTTGCCTCACGTTCAACTCCGCCCTCTCTGCGGTCTTTGCGTGATTTCCCCCTTTGCGGTCTCTGCGTGAACTTTGACTTAGGATTGTTTCACGCAAAGAACGCAGAGACAGCCTGCTGGCAACGTACTCCCGGATTCATTGTTTAATCCAACGCTTCGGTCAGATTGGGTGAGCACGCAAAGGGCGCAAAGACATGTGGAATCCGTCCTCTCTGCGGTCTTTGCGTGTTTTTCCCTTTGCGGTCTCTGCGTGAACCTTAGCTTGGGTCTGTTTCTCGCAAAGCGCGCAGAGACGGCCTGCTGGCAACAGATTTCTGTATACATTGAATAACCCCAAGCTTCGTCCAGATTGGGTTAGCACGCAGAGAGCGCAAAGACATTCCGGCTGCGATTTCTCTGCGGTCTTTGCGTGTTTTTTCCTTTGCGGTCTCTGCGTGAACTTTTGTTTCCTTTTAAACGGCGCGCATAGGAGCACTTTCAACGGCCTATCCTTGCTGATATCACATTCCCGGATTTCAAGGACCCGGCCTTCCCGGGTCCCATATCTTAGCCCCAAGATTATTACGCGAACCCCGACCCGGTCTTACCGGGTCGAATATCTACACCCGGAATGTACCCATCAACCTAAAAATCCAAACCGAGCGTGAAATAGCTCATGCCTTCGTTCCAGACGCGCTCCGAATACCCCCAGGCGCGATCGAACTTCACATAATAGCCCATGATGCGCGAACGGAGTCCGAAACCCGAACCCAACACAAACGGATTCCGCTGGCTGGTTACAGTAACCACATAATTCCCGCCATTGATGATACGCGTGTTGAACGGATTGTCGCGGCTCCACGGACTGCTGCCGGTCCAGGCCGTGCCGCCATCCACAAAACCGGTCAGCATGAGGTTGCGCCAGAATTCCGCACGCACCGGTTTCTGATACAGGTAACTCACGATCGGCACACGCAATTCGATATTGGCCAGCAGGAAATGGTTGCCTGCCCGGATGTTGCGGTAGAAGCCGCGCAGGTTCGAGGCATAGGTCTGGAACCGGTAGCGTTCATCACCCAACAAGGCGAGTCCGCTTTCGAACTGATTCTGGTTGCGGATCCAGTTTTCCATGGCGCCGAGGTAATACGCAACCTGGCTTCCGCCGGGCGATGCGGCACCTGTGAGGCGCGTGGCCAGGGTAATCTGCCGGTGAACGGGTTGATAATGGCGCAGATCGAAACCGAGATTGAGCAGCGGAGCTCCGCCGAAGAAATGCAGGTAATCGCCATAAGCCTTGAAGCGCAGTCCGCGCATCCGGTTAAGGCCTTCCGAACGGGTATTGTCGAGTACGTAACGCGTGCGGATGCCGGCATAGAACTCTTCAATGGAAGGTTGGGGCAAGGTCTGCGGACTGGTAGCCTTTGTGATGATCCGTTCGTGGCGCAGCATCAGGCTCAGCGTAATCCGGCTGCGCTCTGTGAAGGGATAGAGGAACTTGAGATCCGCCGTGGTGCTCTGGTTGCGGCGGAAAAAGCCTTCTGTCAGCGCGTCTTGCGGCAAGCTGCGCCGGATAACGGACAATTGCTTGTCCAACCGATGGCGCAAGTCGGATGCCTTGAACAGGATATCCGAACTGTTCAGTGCTGTATTCACCCGCAAGCCGGCCTCGACATTGAAATTGCGGAATAAGTCGCTGATGCTGACACTGACGTATGGACTGATCAGGTCGTATTGCATCACCGTCGGAGGCATTTCGTTGCTGTAGTAATAGGCGCCGAGCAGCGAATTGTCCAATTGCGACAGGAAATAATCGATCGTAAACCTGTTTTCGGCTACTGCAGCCAGGTTTTCCGTCTGGTTGCCGCCGTTGAAAGGACTGGCGGTATCGGTCGGGCTTTGGTATTCGAAATGGTCAAAACCGGTCAGGTATTGATAACCCGAGGTATCGATGTTGTTGGAGCGTTGGGCTTGCAGGGAATCGGGCAAGGCCTGGGCCGCACCGCGAATGGCAGCTGCTTCGCGTGCCGCCGATTCCAGCCTGCGGGTGCGTTTGCGCCAGTCGAGCCGGGTGATATCAACCGATTGCAATCCACCGCCTGTTTCGTTGAAGAAAATGCGGTAACGGCCATCGATCAGCAGCATTTCAGCCAACAAGTCGCCGCTGGCCGTATAATCCTGGTACAAGATATTGCGCCTGTAATTCGTCAGCGGCCTGGCTTCGTAAATGCTGTCTCCGAAACGCGTGGCCCAGCTGTTCACAATGCCGGATACATCGCTCAGAAACACCAATTGGTCATTCCCCAGCACGAAAGGCTGGCTTACCCTGACGCCGCTGTCGTAAGCGGTGTGGGCGCGCACCTTGCCGCCTGCGCTGGCAATGCTGAACACATTCTCCGTTCCTTCCACCATTTTCCGCTCCAGCGGTGGCCTGTTCGAAACGAAAAACAGTCGTTGGCCGCTCGGGTCGAGGCGCAAGGAATGATCGAACCAGGCATCATCCGTGAGCCCGACATATTCGCCACTGTTCAATTGAAAGCTGTACAGGTCGCTTTGGCCATTGCGCACGGCGCTGAGGTAGATGCGCCCTTCTTCGGCATACACGAAATCGCTGAAACCGGTAAAGCCTGCGATTTCCCAACGCTTGCGTGTGCCGTTTCCAAGCGGCAGTTCCAGCAATTCATACCGGCCTTTTTCATCCGTAATAATCCCCAAACGCTTCCCACCCGGATGCCAGGCAATGATCGGAAACTGATAATCCGGAATCTGGTTCAATACCTTGTAGCCGCCTCGGTACAACAATTGGGTATGCTTGTTCCGCGTGTCGTATAACCAAACCCGGTAACTGCCTTTGTCGTGGGTTACGACGGCCAGGTTTTTCCCATCGGGACTTATCTTAAATTGCGTATTGCGCAGCCTGGTGAGCCGTTCGGGGGTGTTTTCGCTGCCTTGTGGCAGGCTGATGCCCTTGGGTTCGCTGGCATAAATACCTTTGTAATAGTCGCGCCAGGATTGAATCAGTTCGCCGAGTCGTTTCTGGGTGACGAAGAATACGGCGCTTTCCACGCTGCGGGTGATGCGGGTCATGTAGATCACATTGGTCAAGGCTTCCTGACCATATTGTTCCATGATGTATTTCCAGAGCGAATGCCCGGCCAGTTCGGTCTCTTCTTCGTTCAGTGAATTGAAATGGCGGAAGCGGTCGATCCCCGTGGCATCGCGCATGCGGTTGTCCATTTCGGCATTCCATTCTTCCCCGATATAACTCTTGAGACCGGCGATGAACCAGGGCGGCAAAACCAGCAGCGCTGAATTCTGGATGCGCTCCTGCAGGGTTCCGCCAAACATCATTTCGCGCAAGAGGATATCGGTGATGCTGGAACGGATCTGCCGGTTCAGGAAGTGGTAGTCGCCGTTGAAGTAAATCGCTGCTTTGTCGTCGGGGATAACTGTATAACCACCGGCATCGAATTGCGGATTGCTGTAACCCAGGTTGCTCTGCCGGTATTCGTTCAGGTTGTTGAATACCATCAATTGCATGGAGCCGCTGAGGCGGTAAGCCAGTATTTTCTCCACACGGGGCAGTACATCGCGCGCCATCTCGAGGGCATTCCGCGCCAGCGCTTCACCGTCCGAATAAAAGTAGACATCGATGTTCCGGTCGGAATAGAATTTCCAGTCGAAACGCGTAAACTGAACACGGTTCTGGCCGAATTCAGCATAGACGCCCTGTGCGGAGAGCCGTGTCGTGCAACACAAGAAAATCAGGAATAAGCGTAACCACTGCACTTTTCAAAGTTAATACGCATTGACCATCTGCGGACTTTCGCGCCCATCGGCATTGTGTAACTTTGCGGCATGCAGGATATCCTGAACCGCCGCGCCAATACTTCAGCCGAAGCCATTGCCCTCGAAGAACTTTACGGGGCGCATAATTACCATCCTTTGCCTGTTGTGCTCACGCGCGGCGAAGGTGCTTATGTGTGGGATGTGGAAGGCCGCCGTTACCTGGATTTCCTTGCTGCTTATAGTGCAGTAAACCAGGGCCATTGCCATCCGAGGCTCGTAGCGGTGATGCGCGAACAAGCCGGACGGCTCACCCTTACTTCCCGTGCGTTTCACAACGATTTGCTTGGAAAGTACGAGGAATATATCTGTCATTTCTTTGGATACGAGCGCGTATTGCCCATGAACACCGGCGTGGAAGCGGGGGAGACCGCCATCAAGCTCGCGCGCAAATGGGCTTATGAGGTGAAGGGCGTTCCCGATGGCCGGGCCCGTGTGGTCTTTGCCGATAACAATTTCTGGGGAAGGACGCTGGCAGCCGTGAGCAGTTCATCCGATCCGGAAACTTACACGCATTTTGGCCCGTTCATGCCAGGATTTGAACGCATCCCTTACAACGATCTCGACGCGTTGGAAGAAGCCATCAGCGACCCCGATACCGCTGCTTTCATGGTAGAACCCATACAAGGCGAGGCCGGTGTCATTATTCCGGATGAAGGCTACCTGCAAGGCGTGAGGGCTTTGTGCTCCAAATACAATGTGCTGTTTATTGCCGACGAAATACAGACCGGACTCGGCCGCACAGGCAAGATGCTGGCTTGCGACCACGAAGGGGTGAAGCCGGATATGTTGTTGCTGGGCAAAGCCCTTTCGGGAGGTATGATGCCGGTTTCGGCCGTGCTCAGCAGCCACGAAATCATGAACACCCTGCGACCCGGTCAGCACGGCAGTACCTTCGGTGGCAATCCGCTCGCCTGTGCCCTGGCCATGGAAGCGTTGCAGATTCTGAAGGATGAAAACCTGGCGGAGAACGCAGCGGCCATGGGTGATTTGTTCAGGAAGAAACTGGCGGAACTGGCAATCCCCGGTCTCAGCGGTTTGCGGGGGAAGGGCCTGATGAGCGCTGTGGATGTAGAGCCGGGCATTTTCAGGATGACGGCACGCGAATGGTGTGAGAAGCTATTGACAGCAGGATTGCTCGCCAAGCAGACCCATGAGTTCACGGTGCGCATGTCGCCGCCGTTGATGATTGATGCGTCACATGTCGTGGAGGCGATTGACGCGATAAAAAACAGCATCCAATGATTGGCAATAGGCTTAAAAGTTGCGTACACAATCCGGCGTCGATGCGAAAATTTGATTCTCAAGCGATTGTATTTTGGTGATTTGTTTTTTAAGAGAATGGTAATCAAATGATTAAATCTATTTTTTGTACAGTGGAAAGCGAAGGGATGAGGATCAAGAAAAGCGTGTTAAGCAACCGGGTTAGCCATAAGTTGACAGCCGGACTTTTTAGGATGTGTTGCTGCATTTTCTTAGTCGGAATGGTGGGCTGCGGATGGCTGAAACCTGTTGCTGATGATGTGACCATGGAAGCGCATGAACACGGGCCAGGTTGCGATCATGGGCCGGAAGGTCATGCTGACCATGACAATGATCATCGGACCTACGGGGGCTGGGATACAACGGAATTCCCAAGTGCAGCTAATTTGTATCGTTCCATGCACCTGATTGATGCCTTGAAAGACACGAGCGATAAAGGGTTTCCTTCCCAAGCGGAAATGTTTGTAGCTACTTTTTCTGATGAGTACCTGCGTTATAAGCCCGATTCAACTGCTTTGCAAACCTTGAGGCTGGCGCTCAGGCAAAGTGGATTGGAAGTACGTTTTTCAGGTGCTGCCTGGGATGATGCATCAAAACAATACTTACCACGATTGGCCAGGGTGCTTGACCTGGTTCGGTTTGATTCCGCACAACTGCATTACCGAAGCCGTTCACTTGACGGACGCTGGTTACATGAAGGGCTGCATAATACGCAGTGGGCCAATGATTCTGTATTCCCGAGTGTGCAATTGTCGCCAAAAGGAAAAGCAAGCTGCTGTCGGTCAGGAGCTGCATTGCTCAGGCCCGAGCGGTATCTGCTAGATTGTCTGATTCCTTAATCATTCCGCAAGGGTTTGGGGGGGGTAATTTGTTTGTCTTTTAAGCAAATATTGCCCTGGTTTAAAAGGGTTTAAGCTTGTCAAGGTGTTGAATAAAACGCCTTGGCAACGCCAGACACATTTCTTTCTTGTCATTTTTTAGTCGTTAAAGAACATCAGCATCCAGGACCATCTATTGCCCTGTAATCTCTTCCAGTAGGTTGGCTCTTGTTTTAAGAGATTGTCAGACTGTGTTTTAGGCCTTGGTTTATCCCAAATCGTGCAGTAGAAATTCTATTCCGGTTCAAAATACCTGTGAAATCGGACGCAAACTGCATTACCTTCTCTCACCAAAAAGGGCCATTGCCTCGTTCAGGAAATGCACGCCCCGATAGCTATCG
>CANHTS010000060.1 GCA_947463435.1 Flavobacteriales bacterium
GACTAAGACCTTTACAATGTTTCACAAAATACATGAAACGGCGATTTTGTTGCAAAGATAATAAAATACTGCGCTTCAGTAAGAGTTTGTGGTTTTTCGATAATCCATTTGCGATTTAAGGCAATATTTAGCCGCAAACGGAGAACACACAGCGTGTTGCGGCGCGCCTGTTCTTCACTTTTCAGGTACTTACGAACGAAATGATTCCCTGAACAAAACGCAATATGTGCGTAATTGTGGCGGTTTTGTATAAGACCAGCATTTCTGGTTGACCCAAACCTGTCGATGAAAATACAACGAACTTATTGGGTCGGATCCGCAACTTTAAGCCATTTTGCCTATCGCGTGCGGTACACGTAAACCGTAAGCCGCTGTTGTTCGCCCGGCAGCTCATCCGGAAACCAGGCTTCCTCGCGCAACAGGAGTCCGTCGACGTCGAATTCCATGCGATAGCGTTGGGTTATTTGGCCCTGCGGATTGAGCACCTGGTGTTCTGTGACAAGACCGGCTGCATTGCGCACATACACCTGGTGATTGGATCGCCCTTCAACGTCCGGAGCCGGGGTAGCGCGAAAAGCGATCATATTCCCTGCGGCGTCTCTTTCGTAGCGCAGAATCTCGTCCAATTGATTCTTGTCGTTGAACACGCGCGTTTCCATCAAACGCCCTGCGCTGTCGTTGCTGTACTTATAGCGCGCCCGGAGTTTCTTTCCCATGGAATAGCGCTCTTCGATCAAATAACCACGCGCATCGTACTTGTATGCATAGCTGTAAGCAATATTCCCTTCTGCATCGTACACCACTTGTGCGGTAGGCGCCTTCGCGGTATCGGCATAGCTATAGACCGCTGTTTCCATTTGCGCCAATTGCCCGTCGTACACATAGCGGGTAATGACCGAATCGGGGCGAAAACGTGCATCGTAGGTGCGACGCACATACATACCATCGGTCGATGCCGAGGCTATTTCCTGCCCCCTTGCATTGAAAACACTGTGCAAGGTGTCTTGCGCCGGCGTGGTAATGGCCCACATTTCCTTCACTCCCAGGCGCGCAAATACGGCTTCGGGCAGATAGCGGTCGCTGGCGAATTGGGCAGGGGCCAGCGCTGAAAACAGCAACAGCGCCGGGAAGAGCGACAGTGTTTTGACAAGAGGGAACCTGAACGGCATGGGCAATACAAAAATACGATGACGGGTCGTGGAAATGATCCCATGATCATCCATTCATTGACACGCATCCCGGCTGAAACATCACAACAGAAAGCGTGTTGCTCACAACCGGATCATGCGAACCAAAACCGTACCCCAACCCGTTCCCCAAAACCCCACAGACACAAAAAAACCGCCGTCGGCCTGACTGCGGTTTTTGTTCTCGTGATCCCGCTGGGACTCGAACCCAGGACCCCAACATTAAAAGTGTCGTGCTCTACCAGCTGAGCTACGGAATCAACTCCCTAATGGGATATTCACCACTGACGTTCCGGTAACTTTCACCCAAACTTACCGCCGAAACGCCTGCGATTTTGAGGGTGCAAAAATAGGCATGGCTTCGAACTTTGCAAATAAAAAGTTCAAAGTTGTTTCCGATAGGTGTTGTGAACCTTCACCGTGCGCGCTCCCAGACTCGACAACATGCTGAGCATCTTGGGGTTAAAGTCGCCAATCCAAGCCAACTCAGAACTTTGGATGCGGTCGCTTTTCAGCACATACTCCCTCAACTTCATGATCAGCCCGGTCTCCAAACCTAGGTTGTGGTAGCGGGGAATGATACCAAAGATCACGCCGCGCAGTCTACTCACCTTACGGCGGTACCAGAGAAACTTCAGCTTGCCCAGCAGATCGAGCTTGCCGTTCACATGCTTGAAAATGCGGTTCACGTCGAGCACGTTGATGTAAAAGCCGGCCGGCTCGCCGTCGGCATACACAAACCAGTTGTATTCAGGTATCAGGATGGGCTTCATCTTGCGCAGGTGCATCCGGACTTTATCCGCCGTCATGGGCAGGAAGTTGGCATGATGCGCCCAGGCCTGGTTGTAAATCGCCACGAAATCTTCGGCAAACTGTTCCCAATTGGACCAATCGTAATGCTTATAGGTGTATTTCGGATTGGAAAACACACGGTCAGCCAACTTCCCGAAGCGATCGGCGTTGAAGCTGCTGCGGTCGATCTCGCTGGTCTGCTGCACAATGACCGTCTCAAACCCGTAGGCTTCGAAGTATTCGCGGTAATAAACCGGATTGTAGTTTTCGCGGTAGGCCGGAAACTTGAAACCTTCCACCAGCAAACCCCAGAACGAATCGCGGTCGCCGAAATTCACCGGACCATCCATCCACGTGCAACCTTTTTCTTTGAGCCAGCCCGCCGCCAGATCGAAAAGCTGAAAGGCAGCCTGCTGATCGGCGATGCATTCAAAAAAGCCCATGCCGCCTTGCCGGGTATTCCCATCGCTCGAAAGGGTAAAGAAAGCGGCAACGCGGCCCACCCAGCGACCGGTCTTGTCTTGCAACACCCAGCGAACGGCCTCACCCTGTGAGAAATACACATTGTGTGCCGGGTCGAAAGTGTTCTCAATGTCTTCATCCAGATGGCGGATATACTCGGTGTCGTTGCGGTATACCAGGGCCGGCACTTCCAGAAATGCACGGCAGGTTTGCGGATTTCCAACAAGATATGGCTTGTATTGACTTCCCATTGCTGCGAAGAAACACAGAAAACAGGAAAAGAGGCCGCATATTTGAAACCGCAATTGCAGAACCTTATGAAGATCGGAGACAAACTGATGAATTTCCGCCTTCCGGCTACGGATGGGCGCACCTGGTCCAACTTTGATTTCGCCGACCGCCACGCCTTGCTGCTGGTCATCACCTGCAATCACTGCCGCTATGCCCGGGCATATTGGAAACGCCTGATCCGCCTTGCACACCGCTACGAAGAAGACAACCTCGGTATCGCGGCCATCTGCTCAAACGACGCGCAACAATATCCCGACGACAGCTATGAAAACATGAAAAAGATTTCGGCACAGATCGAATTGCCTTTCCCCTACCTGCACGATGAATCGCAGGCCATGGCGCGGGAATTCGGCGCCACCCGCACCCCTGAAGTGTTCCTTTTCAACAGCCGCCGCGAACTGGTTTACCGCGGTGCGATTGATGATTCGTGGGACAATGAAGCGGCTGTGATGCGCGTGTACCTTGAAGATGCCATTGAATATTGCCTCGACGGACTGGAAGTGGATTACCCCGAAGTGCCGGCCGTGGGCTGCAGCATCAAGTGGAAAAAAGATGCCTGAAAACCGCAAGGTTTGTCTGATCACCGGCGCATCATCGGGCATCGGTGAAGCCTTGGCCATCGAAGCCGCACGACGCGGGTTTCAGGTTTCGCTTGCCGCCCGCTCGGCCGACAAACTCCAGACCGTAGCCGAACGCTGCACAGCCCTTGGCACACAAGTATTGGTGACCGCTTGCGACGTAAGCTCGGAAGCCGATTGCCGGAATTTTGTTCAACAAACCATTGCACATTTCGGCCGCGCCGATGTTTTGATTAACAATGCCGGTATCAGCATGCGGGCGATACTCGCCGATCTGCACCTCGATGTGATCCGGCAGGTGATGGACACCAATTTCTGGGGAACCGTCTATTGTACCCATGCCGCCCTCCCCCATCTGCTCAAAACACGCGGCAGCGTGGTGGGCATTTCTAGCACGGCCGGATTCAAAGGATTACCGGGGCGCACCGGCTATTCCGCCTCCAAATTTGCCATGCATGGCTTCCTGGAATCTCTGCGCTGCGAAAACCTAAAAACCGGCCTGCATGTGCTAATCGCCTGCCCGGGCTTTACTGCATCCAATATCCGCAATACCGCACTCAGCGCCAACGGAACAGCACAGGGCGAAACACCGCGCGACGAAAAGGCGATGATGCAACCCGACGAAGTGGCCCGTATCGTTTTCGATGCCCTGCAGAAAAAACGCCTCTACGCCGTGATGACCCTGCAAGGCAAGCTCGCTGTCTGGATCAACAAGTGGTTCCCTGCGCTGGCAGACCGCCTGGTGTACAAAACCATGGCCAAGGAGCCGGGCAGTCCGTTCAGCTGAGCGTCTCACAGAATAACAAAACCACCGATTTAACAGCGGCTTAACATGGACGCCTGTAAAATCGCAGCGTGGAGGCCAAAGAAGAATCCGACTCAGTCCATCAGCCGGCAGCATCATCACATGGAGCGATTTACATGCTGCGCACCGTGCAGCAACACCATGCGCACCTGAGCGCCCTGGCCGACCAAAAGGCCGGTATCATTATTGCCGCAAACAGCATCCTGTTCAGTCTGGCCCTCACACGCAATTTACAGCAAGTCGATTGGGCCGCACTGTTGCTCATGGCCGGCAGCGCCATTACCGTTTTGTTCGCTTTGCTGGTGGTGGCTCCATTTTCCGCATTCCGAAAAAGTCCGGCTGCCGGAACCAAGCATTTCAACCTCTTGTTTTTCGGGCATTTTTCCAGTCTGGGACCGGAAGAATTCTCCGAACAAATGCATGGGGCGATGAAGAATGATGCCGCATTGCACGAAACCATGATCCGCGATATTTATCAGTTGGGCATGGTGTTGGCAAAGCGCAAATACCGCTTCCTGGGGTACGCAGGTGTTTCATTCATGCTCACCCTCGTATTGAGTGTTGGTGGGTTCATTTTGAGCCAACTCTAAGTTTCCGCCTTCGGTTTTTTCGCAGCGGATAACAGGCCGGAATCCGCTGCCTGACGGTTTACTTTGCTCCCATGGCGAAGACGAGAAATGTATTTGTATGTCAGCAATGTGCGCATCAGAGTGCCAAATGGGTTGGCCGTTGCCCTTCTTGTGGCGGCTGGAATACCCTGGTGGAAGAAATCAGGGAGACGGAAAAGGAAAAAGGCAGCGCCCCGGCCTGGGGTAAAAGGGAAGACGGCATGCGCGCCCGCCCTGTCAGGCTCACCGAGATCGATGTAAACGCCGAAGTACGCCTCCCCTGCCCCGACAGCGAACTGAGCCGCGTGCTGGGCGGCGGTATCGTTCCCGGCTCGGTGATACTCTGCGGAGGCGAACCCGGAATCGGCAAAAGCACCCTGCTGCTGCAAATCGCGCTGCAAACCAGCCTGAATACTTTGTACATCAGCGGGGAAGAGAGCGAAGAACAGATCCGCATGCGCGCTGCCCGGCTCGGCGACGGCAATCCGGAATGCTGGATCCTGACCGAAACCCGGATTGAAGCCATTCTGCAACGTCTGAAGGAAGCGCCGCCGGAGCTGTTGATCGTAGACAGTATCCAAACCTTGTATACCGATGCGGCCGATTCGGCACCGGGCAGCATCACGCAAATCCGCGAATGCGCATCCATGCTCATGCGCTATGCCAAGACCGAAGGCGTGCCGGTATTCCTGATCGGGCATATCAACAAAGACGGACAGCTGGCCGGACCGAAAATCCTCGAGCACATGGTCGATACTGTATTGCAGTTTGAGGGCGACCGCCACCATACTTACCGCATCCTGCGCACGCTGAAGAACCGTTTCGGGAACACCAGCGAAATCGGCATTTACGAAATGACCGGGGCCGGAATGCGCGGGGTGGAGAACCCTTCTGAAATCCTCATCTCCCAGCGCGATGAAAACCTGAACGGCATTTCGATTGCCGCCGCTATGGAAGGCATGCGTCCGCTGCTGATCGAAACCCAGGCGCTGGTGAGCAGCGCAGTGTATGGCACACCGCAGCGCACCTGCACGGGTTACGATTTGCGCCGGCTCAATATGCTCCTGGCGGTGTTGGAAAAACGCTGCGGCTTCCGCCTAGGCGCCCAGGACGTGTTTGTCAACCTTGCAGGTGGCTTAAGACTAGAAGATCCGGGCATGGATTTGGGGATCGTGGCCGCCATACTCAGCAGTTTTCACGATACGCCCGTTCCGGCGGGATTGGTATTCTGTGCCGAAGTGGGGCTTGCCGGGGAAATTCGCGCCGTGAACCGCATTGAACAGCGCATTGCCGAAGCCGAAAAACTCGGTTTCGACGGCATCGTTATCAGCAAATACAACCGCCTGGCTGAAGCAAAGAACCGCCGCATTACCGTGCATACCGCCGCGCGGGTGGACGAAGTGGCGAAACTCCTTTTCGGCTGAACCGGCTAAAAATCCGCGCCTGTGCGGCGGCTGGCGGAAACAAGCCATCTATTGTTTCCATACCCCTATTTTTGCCCTTTATGATGTTCAGAATTGCCTTCATCACCAGCCTCCTGTTCAGCACAAACCTGATTCAGGCGCAAGACATTCAGGCCTATCACACCGATCCCGGCGCACACGAAACCGACCGGAACATCGACGTGTCGCACATGAAACTGGAAGTATCCTTCAAACCGGAGGAAGGCCTGGTTATGGGCAAGGTACGGCATCAGTTCCGCCTGCTGCAGGCCAAGGTTGATACGGTCTTCCTCGACGGCCCCGGCATTCGCGTAAAAGGTGTCAAGGCTTGGCAAATCAATCCGGCTGTAACAGGCCGTCGCGCTGCAGCTGCCAGCGAAACACCGGTTACAGCGAGCTTCCGTACCCGTCCCGAAGGCATCGTGGTGGTTTTCAACAGCCTCAACGGCGTGGGCAAGGAGTTTGCGATGGAATTGGAATACGAAGCCAATCCGAAACGCGGCATCTATTTCGTAGGGTGGAAACTTCCATCCATTCCCGAACCGGTGCACATGACGCGCCGCCAGATCTGGACCCAGGGCCAGGGAATCGACAACCGCCACTGGATTCCGATGATCGACCAGCGCAGCGACAAGTTTATCACCGAAGTAATCGTCAGCTTCGACAAAACCTATAATGTGCTTTCCAACGGCGCCCTGCTCAGCAACAAGGAGAACAGCAACGGCACCCGCACCTGGCATTACCGCATGACTCAGCCGCATGCAGGCTACCTGCTCATGCTCGCCATTGACCGCTATGCCGTAAAGCGCACCGCAACCAAGCGCGGAACCCCCATACAGTTCTGGTATTATCCCGAGCATCCCGAAAGGCTCGAGCCCAGCAGCCGCTACAGCGAATTCATCATTGAAGCCCTGGAAGACGAAACCGGCATTCCGTATCCCTGGGGCTCCTATGCCCAGGTAATGGTGCAGGAATTCCTGTACGGTGCGATGGAAAACACGGCTGCCACGGTTTTCGGCGACTTTTTCTGGATTGATGAACGCGGCTACCTCGACCGCAATTACGTAGGCGTGAATGCACACGAAGCGGCACACCAATGGTTTGGCGACCTCATCACAGCCCGCACCGACGCCGACCAATGGCTGCAGGAAAGCTTCGCCACCTATTACCCGACCTTGGTTTTCCGCCGTCTCATGGGCGATGACGAAATGAAATGGCAACAGCGCGGCAACATGAACAGCGCCATTGCGGCCGGCGAAAAGAACTCCTTGCCGGTGCGTCATTCCAATGCCGGCAGCGCCCGTCACTATCCCAAAGGCGCTTCGGTACTGAGCATGCTGAGTTATGTGCTGGGCGAAGAAAACTACCGCCGCAGCATCAAGTTATACCTCGAACGCCATGCTTTCCAGACCGTTGAAACCAACGACCTGCAGAAAGCCATCATGGATGCGACCGGCATCAACATGGACTGGTTCTTTGACCAATGGGTTTGGCGCGGCGGGGAACCGCATTTCCGCGTGAGCACCCTGACCAGCGGAAAGAACCTCGTGTTCACGGTTGAACAGATCCACAAGCAAGAACCTACGGTAGGCATTTTCAAAATGCCGGTTTGGTTTGCGGTGTATTATACCGACGGCAGTTCGGAGCGTGTGCAGGTGATGATCGACAAGGCATTCCAGCAGATCACCATGCCCATCGCCGCAGGCAAAACAGTAGCTTTCTCTTTGTTTGATGAAGGCTCCAACATCCTCAAAAAAGCCACCTTCAACAAGAGCCTGGACCAGTTGAAGGCACAGGCCGCCAATGCGCAGTTCATGCTCGACCGTTACGATGCGATTGCGGCCATGGGCAAAATGGGTGAAGCTGCAGCTGATGTAAATCTCCTGAAAGAACGCTTATCGAAGGAAAAACACCGCGGTATCCGGGCTGAAATCGCACGCCAGTTGGTTTCGCTTGCCGGTACCGACGATGCCTTGATTCGCAGCTTGCTGCAGGACCGCGAAACCGATGTGCGCCGCGTGACCGTGGAAAACCAGAAAGCTTCTGCCATCACCGAACCCTGGCTTTCTACCATTGCGCTCAAAGATTCCAGCTACGGCATTGTAGAAAACGCCCTGGTGAAACTGATGGACTGGCAGACCGACCCTGCCAAGCGCGGCGCCTACCTGGAAGCAACCCGCGGTTTGTATGGCAACCAGCACGGACTGCATGTGCGTTGGCTGGAATACGCATCGAAGCATTACGCAGAGCAGCGCAGCACCATGGAAGGCCTTATCACCGACTATGCAGGTGAACTGTACGAATTCCGCACGAGGGTAAATGCTTTCGAAGCCCTGCGCCGGATGAATCTGTTCAATACTGCCATCTGCCGCAACCTCTTCAATGCCACGCTCAGTTTCAACAGCCGCTTGAGCGGACCGGCGAAGGATGTGCTCGGGTATTTCCGCCAGCAATCGGCCGCAAAGAAGATCATGAGCGATGTGATTGCAGGGGAAGGCTGGACAGACGCCGAGCGCAAAACCCTGCGCGAAGCTGCCGGTTTGTAAGGTTGTAACAGTGTGTAGATTGAAGGGCTGCCTTGAACTTCCCTTCATAATAAGCCGGCTAAGTGTCAGCCTGACGCGTTGAAACCCCTGCCAGACGCTGACTTCAATCATACGCGATACTGACCAAAGGTCCATACCGCTATTATGGTAATATTAAATTTGCCCTACCATGAGACGCAAATTGTTACCCTTGTTATTGGTTTGGGCTTCGGCACCGCTGGTGGCTCAGATCCCAAATCCATCTTTTGAAGTATGGAAGAGTGAAACGCGCAACCTACCCTTGCCATGGGTAACCTTCGGCCAGGTGAACAAAGTGAGCGGACCGCTGGGCGGGTCTGCGATTCGTCTGCAAGCCGACGCCAAAGACGACGGAGCACCCGGAGCCGCGCTGCACGGCATACCACCGGAAAATGACATGATTTTTGGTGGTGGAGTTCCACTCAACGCCCGCCCTGACTCCGTGGTGGGCTGGTTCCGCTGCGGCCTGACTGCAGATGACTCGGCTGTGCTGATCGTACAAATGCGCAAGGGTGGAACCGTGATCTGCAATGAGATGATCAAGTTCACCGGCAACTCTACCTGGCAGCGCCGCGCCTTTAAACTCAATTACAGCGCGGCCGGAAATGCAGATACCGCGGTAATTGGCATCGCCAGTACCAATTTCACCGAAGACAGCATCAGGCTGGCCAGCTGGATAGAAGCTGATTTGCTGGGTTTCAGCGGAACAGCACCTACGGTTCCAAACCACAGCTTTGAAAACTGGAGCGATGTAACCAAGAACTATCCGAGCCGTTGGAGTGCCGATGACGATTTCAGCGATCCGAACCCAACTGTATACCGCAGCACGGCGGCTGTTCGTGGGTTTTACGCATTGCAAATCCGGAATTATATCACACCCGACAGGGCCCGCGGAGGTTATTCCAACAGCACCCGGACCGAAAGTGCAAGCGACAATGACTGGGGGCCAACCTTCCCTGTAAGCCGCAAGGAAGATTCCATGTTCGTCTATGCAAAGTACCTGCCACAGGGCGGCGACAGCGCCCGCGTGGAAGTTGCCATGTTCAAAAACGGCATGCAAATCGGTTACGGCAGCACCCTCTTCCCAGGCACCAACAACAGTTGGGAGCTAATCAAAACATCCATCTTCTATTGGACCATGGATACGCCCGACAGTGCCCGTATCGCATTTGCCGCTTTCGACTGGCAAGGTGATGATGCCAAGGGCAATTCTGTACTTACTGTGGATGAAGTTTCTTTCACCCGCCCCTACGGACTGGATGCACGCCGATTCGAAGACTTTGGCATCGCGATGTATCCGAACCCTGCTTCCAAAATCGTACGGTTTGAAATCCCGGGCGGTCTGCAAAACGGCGAATTCATCGAACTCCGCGACATGAGCGGCCGCCTGTTGCAGCAAACCACCCGTACTGAAATGACCGTAGCCGGCCTGCCCGCAGGAACTTACCTCGTGCGCGTCATCCGCGCAGAAGGCAGCGCCCGGGGCAAGCTGATCGTTCAACCCTGATCTTCCCCTTTAAATCGAAAAAGGCCGCTCAATTATGGGCGGCCTTTTTTGTTTTCTGACGCTGCAGAACCCCATATTGCAGGGTTCCGGGCGGATAGGTATAGACGGTGATGTCCGGAATTTCGGTGCCCGTGAGCTCCTTGCGGTCTTCCCGCCAGGTTTCCATACGCACAATCAATTGCCCGTTGCGGAGCTCGAAATCGGTGCGCAAGAGGCTCTGGTTTACCTGGAAGAGATCGACGTAATGCCCGTCGAAGAAATACCCTTTCAGGAAGATCGAATTCTGTTCATCGGTGATCCAGCGGTTGGTGGCACGGTCTTCCAGCACCAGTTGATAATTGCGCGGAGCCGATGTATCGTATTGCATGATGAAGCAATAGACGCTGTCGCCACGCAAAGGCGCAACCGTAAGCTTCATGGGCAGAAGATACAATTGCCTGCCGGTGGCGATATCGCGCACTCAGACTTGCCCTTGCCAGCTACCGACCCAGTTTTGAGGGAAGGATGCCGGCTTGGGTTTGGCCGATACAATACCGGCCGCGCCGAGCGCGAGAAAGAGGAGGCTAAACCTCATCCGGCAACCGGAGCTACCGTAAGCAAGATGCCATCGGTGGCTGTGATTTCAGCGGAACTATCGGCCTCCAGGGCCGAGCCATCGGCTGTGCGTGCCGGCCATTCGCTGCCGCGGTAAAGCACACGACCTTGTCCGTGGGCCGGAATGGTATCTACAACCCGCACTTTCTGCCCGATATGCTCTACGTAGCGTTCGTTTTTACGCGGACCGAAGGCGGCCAGTAGTTTTTTGCGAAAAAGGATCACACCCAAGGCCGAAAACCCTGCGAAAGCCAGCCATTGCATCACCGGCTCCTGCACGCCCGCCAACACCAGGGCGGCCGTAAGTAAAGCTCCGCCGCCCAGGAACAGCATAAAAAAGGTTCCGAGCACCACGTCGGCGATCACCATGATCAGGCCCGCGATGCCCCAGATGGTTGGCTCACTCATGATTTGGCGGGAGGATTATTGGGTGCGTTCTGAGATTTGATTACTGTCATCGCGGCGGCTACCATGCTGCCCATATCGCTGAAGTTCGCCGGAAGAATGAGGGTATTATTGGTTTTGGCCAATTTCCCGAACTGTTCAACCAGGTTTTCAGCCACGCGCAGTTGTACTGCCTCCATTCCTCCGTGGGTCTGGATAGCTTGTGCAACCAGGGTAATGCCTTCGGCCGTAGCCTGGGCAACCGCCTTGATGGCTTCTGATTCACCTTCTGCTTCGTTGATCTGACGCTGACGCAAGGCTTCCGATTCCAATACGACCTTCTGCTTCTGACCTTCTGCCATGTTGATGGCGCTTTGCTTTTCACCTTCAGACTGCAAAATCACGGCGCGCTTTTCACGCTCGGCCTGCATCTGCTTTTCCATCGCCACCAATACGCTCTTGGGCGGGGTAATATTCTTGATTTCGTAACGGAGGATTTTCACACCCCAGCCTATCGAAGCTTCGTCGATTGAAGCCACTACCTGCTTGTTGATGTTCATCCGCTCTTCGAAGGTCTTGTCCAGGTCGATCTTGCCGATCTCGGAACGCATGGTGGTCTGCGCGAGCTGTATCACGGCAAACTTGTACATGCTGATGCCGTAAGAAGCCTTTTGTGCATCAACCACCTGAATAAAAATCACCCCGTCTACTCCCACCTGTACGTTGTCTTTGGTGATGCAGACTTGTTCCGGAATGTCGAGCGCCACCTCCTTCAGCGAGTGCTTGTAGGCTACCTTGTCAAAAAAGGGAATAATAAAATTGATACCTGGTTCGAGTACCTGGTGAAACTTCCCGAGGCGTTCCACCACAAAAGCGTTCTGCTGAGGCACCACCTTCACAGCGCGAAGGATCACCAGCACGACAAGAACAACCAGTAC
>CANHTS010000061.1 GCA_947463435.1 Flavobacteriales bacterium
ACCAACCGGCGCTACAGTGGTTTTCAAAAACTTGAACAAATGTTCGCATTGTTCGTCAGTAAGGCATGGAATCTGCCATACATAGTGGAGGCTTCAGACTAATCTGAATTAAGGGGCTTCCCAAAGTTGAGTAAGCCGTTTTGTTTGCTTACTCGTCATCTGAATAATGTTCATATTCATCCCCTTTCGGCGGGCTGCTTTTCCAACGCTTCCTTCCACTTAACATCATCCGATTTGTCTGTTCATGGCACTGTACATACAAATCTGGATCGGTGATTCGCACTTTTAGCAGTTCAGGCCGTGTAGCCAAGTGTTCGTTGTTAAGGTCGAAATTCAACCAGACGCTGTATATAAGCCCCTTGTCTGGTCTTGGGTCCTTATAACGTTTGACCTTGAAATGGTATATGGAACCATAGTATCCTCTGTACACTACTGTATCTGCCATGAGGTATTTGATACTATCGCGGCTTCCCAGTTCATCAAAGCGGGCATAACTTTCTGCAATCGCTTTGCCATCGCGTATCGAATCCGGCATGGGTATTAATGTAGGATATGCTGCCATAAGTCGGATCATGCCCCAACGGAGCATCGGTTTGTCCAAATATTGCTTTACCATGCTGTCCGGAATTGCTTTGCCGGCTTTGAGCCATTGATTGGCAGCCAATAGTCTGAACATCATGTCTTTAGAATTGAACATGGAATTCAGTTTCTTTTCGATGGAAGCATCCGGGAGCAGGGGCAATAACAAACGGGCGCATCGCAATACGTTCCCGACTTCAGGGTTATCGGTATAACCGTGATCAACCGGAAAGAAACCTCGCGTTCCGTCATAACGATACAGGTCTGCTGCATCCGGATTTTTTAGGGTCCTGGCAGATTGTGAAACCTTCGTCTCTTCTGATTTCAATCGTTTGAGACCATCGCGAAATTCAAGGGTCAGACTCTTTCGGTACATCGCATATTCCTCTGGTTTGATAAGGTTGCTGTCGAGCAGGCCACATAGTATGCCAAGCACGGGGGAGCGATAGTCTGGGTATCGGAGCAGTTCAAGTAACTGAGGCATAACTACTTTATTTACGGGTAGGGAGTCTAGCAAGGCGTCGATGATTTCGGAGCCGTCTGACTCATCCTGTGTTAATGGCGTCTCTTCAATCAACAGATCAGCATATAATCGCGCAGCTTCTGTCGTATGTTGCGACGCCAAGGCCTTCAGGATGGCTACTTGCAGTGCTGCAGTATCACCTGATTGCATGTATAATCTTCTAAATGAAGGAAGTATCTCAGGATGGCGCACTTTGCCGAGTGATTCAATCAAAGCAATTCTGTATGCCATCGAACTCCTGTCGCCACTATTCGTACCAATGTCCCTGATCGCAAAAGGAACATTCTCGGGGGATAGTTTTATGTAATCGGTCCATTTCCTGCTTGCAGCCCGGGTGGCGCTGTCAGCAGACTTCATCATGCGCAGAAGCGAGTCTGTTCGCGTTGTGAAAATAGTTGGATTGCTGAAGGTGTCGAATGGCCTGAAATGATCGAAAAAAGATTTGACAAATGGGCTCTGGCCATTCACAGTGTCGTAACAGGCAGCAATACACCAACTCATCCTTCCTCTGACATACCATTTCGCCCGTATCACCCTTATACTGGCCGTGTCTGTATAATGCAAATCCAGGGTTTGCCAGTCTGCCTCTTTGCGACGGATTTCCTTGTAAATCGAAAAATTGTTTTCAAGATTGGCTTTAATCCGCCGCTCCCAGAGGCTGTCAATATGCTTTTCGTGGTAGAAATAATGATAACGTGTCAGGTATGCATTGACCAATTCACCGGTGCTCGCCGAATATGTAAACTGTCGGCTAAGGGATCGGTATGTATCAAATGAATCGCTTTCAATATCCATCAAACGACCCATCTGCTGTTGCATTTTTGTCAGATCTGGTTGCGGACTGCTGAGCGTATTGAACCACAAAGAGCTGTCGCGTATAGCGCTGAAAGGTTCTTTGTATTGAAATGGTTTGAATGAAAAGGATTTGAGGAACTCTGCCGGTGCTGAGCTGGTCGTTCCCCATGCGTAAATAGCCGTTCCTTGTATGGCCATCCTGAGTGTAACAGGCTTGCCTCCGTTCTCTTTCGGATTTATGGTTGCTTCCACAGCCGGTGTTCCGTAATCCTTTAAAAATAAGAGGCTATTGAGTTCTCCCTTGAATTGAGTTGCCAGCCCTTTTGATAACCAGCGGAGTTCAAATGTGTCATCTTCCACATAATCAACATCGTGCATGAGTATGCGGCGTAAGAAGTAATAGTTGCCATTCAAATCGCTGGCTTCCAGATCGCGGTGGCCTTGCAGGTAATCTGCATGGTCGCCGAGGCTTTTGCCGAACTTCGGTTCTGATGGCCAAAGGATGGAATAGCCACCCGATGCCGGCTGGTACGTCGTCCATTTGTTATTCACCCCCGGCATCTCCAACAACCGAAGCGAGGAGTAAAATGTTTCACCGGCTTTGCCTGCTACATGGTTGCCTTGTCCGGCCATTTTAATAGCCCAAATCCTTGTAGGAGTAACAACCAATAGCAGCCGCTGATAATCTCCCTGGGTGGTGCGGTTGCGTATGTCGATCGCCGGAAATCCATTTTGTGTGGTATTGGTTTTCTGCAGGATTTTTCCCCTCACGTTTTCAAAAAGCAAACTGTCCAGGCGGCTGATTATATGCTGGGGGCTTTGCCCTGTAATGGCGCCGTAATACGGAACCGAAGTGAGTAATACATAAGCGCCATTGGCTGCATCCGGCAGGAAATACCTGATGGTCCCATTCTGAAATGCCATTTGAAAAGGAGCGCCGCTCAGTTGCGCTTCAAAATCTCCGTTTGCTGAAGTGTATATACTATAACTCTGTTTGTACTCAAGTGCTTCGATCTTCTCCTTTTGCTTGCGCGCAAGGGCCGTGCTTTTAGCATTTACTGCGCGTACGGTGTAACCCATCTTGCGCAACATCTCAATCATGCCGGAGTCTCCGGGTAAATGCGCTGCCCCAACACCGGCAAAAAGACTCTTACCGGAATTTATGATGCGGTTGATTTGTATCGCCATGACACGATTGCGCTCCGTAAGCATCCATTTGCGGTAGGTTTTGCCGGGACTCATGATGCGATCAAGTGAATCAATCAAGTCCAGGTCTCCGCTTCGATACGCTTCCTCCAGCTTCTGCGATGCCTCCCAGCGCGAAATGCGTGGGCGCCGCTCCTCCGTATGCTCATTGTCAAGGTCCCTGCCCCGTGACTTCGCTACCATCAGCCTTGATTCTCTATAATCCTCCAGCCCAATTACCTGCTTGCCCAGTTTTTTCCCTGCCTGATAAATGAATAAGTCCAGATACGTGTCTTCGCTGAAGTCGGCCTGACGCTCATCGCGGCGGTATAACATCGCGTCTGCCAAACTCTCTTCATGACGAATCAGGTATTCCAGACTTTTATTACTGGGATGTGCGACAGACCAGGCACTGTAATAATCGCGCGTTGAAGCAATATTCATCCACTGCTGCCAGGGCGACGGACCCTGACGGTCTTCCGCCAGATATTTGATCCAGTAGCCGGGGTCCGTCTCCAATGCTACAACCTCAGCGGCATTCAGCGCCCTGAAGAATGTGTCGCTGAGCCTGAAAGCCAACTTCCGGCTCACATGCATCGTGCCGTACAAATAGCCTTTCTTCTTGTTTCCGGGTTTGCTGATCTCCCATAACAAGGAAGGATACTTCTTTGCAGTTTGGGGTTCCGGCTCCTTGTCATCCGTCAATGCAGGTTTCTGAATCTGTTCACCGGATACCTGTTCGTCAATCGTAAACCCGGATATCGTAAACCCGACAATTCCTGAAGTAACTAAAAGAAATGCGCGGATTCTTCGGATAGAAAACGTAACCATGGTCAAAAATGCGGGTTGAAGCCCGCATTGCCTAATGCGCGCAGGGATATTTCGATTAGCCATCAGCGGATTAACGATAACAATCAGCCCTGAATGGTTCTTTTTTGACAACCGGAATTACCCGCGGGGCTCAATATGAATTTCCAATGCAATGCATAAATGCGACATAAACAGCGAAACATCAAGGAGCTTGTAAACCTGGTGTTTTAGGCTCGGACTTATAATCGGTTGATGAAATCAAATCCGGATAGGAAGAGGAAGAAGTAGAAGGAGTCTGTTTAAGCTTGGGGCGGTTTTCAATGAACAGGATCCCTTTTTTCGTCTATTTCAAACGAATCCATCCTTATTTTCGGACCGTGATCAGATTACTCATGGCATTTTGTCTGTGCCTGTCGACGATCGTTTATTCCGCGGCACAAACCACTGTCATCAAGGGCAGGGTTTTTGCCAGTGAAACCAGGGAGCCTCTTGCCTACGCGCTTATTGTTTATGGTGACTTTCTGGAAGTAGTACGCAGCGATTTCGAAGGGTATTTTTCCATCACTACAAAACAGCAAGCAGACTCCCTTTCATGCGCTTACACAGGTTACCGCAAAATCAAAGTTCCTGTGCGATACGGCGATAGCCAGGAAATCAATTTCGAATTGGAGCGTGAGGTAGTACAAGATCGCGAAGTGGTGATCCGCGTCAAAGGCAATCCCGCCGATCGCATTATGAAAAGCGCTTCAGAGAAAAGGGAATTCAACGACCCCGATCGCCTCGATCAATGGGAATGCGAAAGCTTCACACGCATTACCATTGCCGTGAATAATATCTCAGAAAACCTCCGAAAACGGAAAATAGGCCAACAAATCGGGCCGCTTTTCGATACCATCGCGTTCCTTTCCGCAGATAGCCAACGCGCCGTGCTGCCGGTGTTTATGAGCGAATCACTCAGCGACTATTACTACAACCGGAATCCGCGTATCTGGAAAGAAACGATCCGCGCCAGCCGCCTTAAAGGAGTCGGAATTCAGGACGGGACCTTCGTTTCACAAGTTATCGGATCGTCTTTCGTCAGCTACAACTTTTACAAGAATACCATCGTCATCCTCGACAAAGGACTCGTATCACCTGTCAGCGCTTCAGCCCTTGCTGTTTATCAATTTCGGATAGCCGATGTCGACAACAGCGGGCCGCGGAAGATCTTCCACATCCGCCTCAGACCTAAAAACCCCAAAGACCTTGCCTTTACCGGCGATGTGTGGATTGAAGATTCCAGCTTCGCCCTGATGCGGCTTTCCCTGGAAGTCAACAACACCGCCAACCTGAACTATGTAGAGAAGTTCCGAATCACACAAGAATATGAACCCACCGAAACCGGTGCCTGGATCAATACCAAGAGCCGCATTCTCGTTGATGTGGTCGAAGTAAATACCAAAGCGGCCGGAATGGTGGCCACCTCTTCGACAACCTATCGGAATATTAAAGTTAACCAGAACAGACCCCTTTCGTTCTACAGCGAAAAAATGGAAGTGGAAGAAGGTGCCCTCAACCAGCAGGATACTTTCTGGCAGAACAACCGGCACGAAGCCATGAGCGAGGAAGAAAGCCGGGTCTTTAATACCATCGATACCCTCGTTAACCTGCCTATTATCCGAAGCTATGTGGATGTTGTCAATTTTCTGGTGGATGGATACCTGAAAGTAGACGGAATTGGTCTGGGCCCTTACCAATACCTTGTGAGCTATAACCCTTGGGAAGGCTTTCGGAACCGCTTCGGTTTCCGCACCAATATCCGATTCTCCAACCGCTGGGTGTTCCAGGGTTTTGGCGCCTATGGTTACCGCGACCAGCGATTCAAGTACCAGTTAAAAGGCACCTGGATTGCCGATCGCAATACCTGGACTACCCTCACCGCTTACCGCAGGGTGGATGTGGACCAGATCGGCATTACCGATGTCGATTTCAGCAGCAGCGCCTTCACGGCCTTTAACCTCCTGGCAAGCAACCAACTCAATCTTACCCGTGAAAACACGTTCGCAATCGGAAGTGACGTGTACCGGGGCCTGCGCATTACACTTTCACTCCGTACACGCGATTACCAATTCAGACCCATCGGCAATTTTAGGTTCGCTTATACCCCCGTGCCAGGCGATACAAGCGATATCCGATCCCGTTTCCAAACCACGGTGCTGAATGTCGATATGCGCTTTGCCCCACGCGATTACTTCCTGATCAACGACAACGAACGCGTCCAGGTGCGCACCGAAGGCGTAGTGTTCTATCTCAATTATACCCACGGGTTCCGCGACTTTCTCGGCGGACAGTTCCGCTTCGACAAAATCCGAATCTCTGCAGATTATACCAAAACCTGGGGCCTCTTTGGTCGCAGTCACCTCCGGCTGGAATACGCTCAGACGTTCCAAAACCTCCCTTATCCATTGCTCAATGTGCATGTCGGAAACCAGTCTTTTGTCTACAGCCAGCGCGCCTACAACCAAATGAACCTGTTCGAATTCATTACAGACAGGAGTTATGCTGCTGCCTTCGATCACCACCTGGCCGGACTTTTCTTCAACCGCGTTCCCTTGATACGCAAACTGAAATGGAGGGAAGTACTTACTGCCAAAGCCATCTATGGAACACTCGATCAGGGTAACCGCGCTTTGATACCACAATACGACAGGGGTGAAGCGGTTACGCCTTTCAGTACTTTTAACCTCTCAGAACCTTACCTGGAACTGGGCTACGGCATCGAGAATATCCTTAAATTCTTCCGGATTGACGCAGTTCACCGCCTTACATACAGAGGCGTGGCAGGCGCGAGAAACTTTGGTTTGAAGTTTAGCTTCGGAGTGAATTTCTGAGTTTCAAGCCGTTTGCTGTTCAGACTTCCCATCTGTAAAAACATACATAGCTACATCGGCAAGCAGCTTCATGAATACAAACAAGGCAATCCCCCGGAAGTCTTGATAATAGGCATTTACGAGAATGAGAATCGTCATCGGCAGTATGCGCAGATAGGGGAGGAACATGAGCTCCCCGAGACCTGCATTGCGTTTTGTTGCCTCCCTGATATTCGCCGGTAATCCCAGGAAAGTCGAAAAGAAAAGCAAGATCAAAGCCGGATAAATAACCATGGGCTGCAACCTGAAATCGACATGTTCAAATCGGAGTGTGAGGAAGAAAATGAGATACGCCATCTGAAATGTGCCGTAGTGAATGGTGAAGAAACCGGCAACAAAAAACTTGCGGATACCACTCAATATACGGTTGCCGTCAGAATCCATCTCATTCGATTTCACAAACAGTATCTTGAATACATTGGCTATGCCGATGCAGATGTTTTGCAACCAGAAAAGCAACAAAACAGTGTAGATAGATCCCGGATCGAACCAAACTTCAGCCAGCAGATAAAGATTGAACGCAATGATGCTGCCAATACGCCAGCGGTAGAGGTGGGGGATGTTCATACGATGCGAGCGGCTGCGGCCGGACTGAGTTCTGCGAATATCGCAGATTTCATCCGTTCCACATTGGCCGTCGGCTCACCTTCGTTGTGAACAATCAGATCGCAGGAATCCCGGTACGGCAAAACAAAATTGCGATAACCGGGCATAACATGGTAATCCCATTGGTAGCGGCTGCGCTCTTCGGTAATGCCCCGTTCACGCGTGTCGCGGAACAAGCGGCGTTGCAAACTGATATCCGGATCGGTTTCGACGAAAATCCGGACATCCATCAGGTTGCGCACTTCATGGAAATGAAACACGAATAAGCCTTCCGCTATTACAATAGGAGCGGGTTGTATTTCCTCGAACTGCTCCTCCGCTCCGAAGTTTTCAAATTGGTACTTCCTCAATATCACCGGTCGGCCCCGTAAGAGGTTTTCTACGTCCGTGATAAACCGCTCCGATTCCAATGCGCCCGGCAGATCAAAATTGGTAACGCCATTCTCGTCTACTGTCTGCTCGTGATAAGGACGGTAATAATCGTCAAGCGATATAAAACAGGCATTGCTGCCAAGTGCCTCGCGCAGTTTGCCTATCAGGAAGGTCTTGCCAGAACCGCTCAGACCGCTGATGCCGGCGAGCAGGGTGTCAGGAAAAGCGGCCATCAGATCTTCTTGAATACCTTCTCCTCCAGCAGGTTGCCGTTATCGTCGAAACGCTGCAACATCAATTTCCTTCCTTTGGTATCATAATACCACCAGGTGCCGATTTGTGTGTCTTCATCGTATTCACCTTCACGCCATTGGTACTTGTTGGATTGGTTGTGTTTCCAGTAACCATGCTTCTTGCCATTGAAATAGCTTCCTTCGGTATCGCGCAGCTTTTCGTGCCAGGTGATGTAAGGACCGTGAAGTTTTCCCTCTCGGAAGGTTTCAAGCGAAATGGTGTCACCCAGAAAATCGAGGGTCAGGAAGGTGCCTTCTTTTTTACCTTTCGTGTAAGAACCGGATCGGATGAGCTCGCAGCGCAGATTGTCCCAAACGCGGTGCACACTGTCGAGCATGCCATTCTTATAGTAAGCTTCCTCGGCAAGGCAACCTGTATTGTGCCAGGTCAAAGCGCTTCCTTCCCGCACGCCCCTATTGTAGTGGATAATGCTGCGCAAGCTGCTGTCCATATAATAGTTCCGCATTTCACCGTGAGGCTTGCCACCGATGAGCATGCATTCCTGTTCAATAGCCCCGTTGCTGAACCAGGTGATCATTCTTCCGGTCTTGATTCCTTTGTCGTATACATGCAGGTATTGCAAGCCACCACTGGGATACCAGGACCAAAGCGAGTCGTGTAACAGGTTGTCGCGGTAAGTGCCTTTCAGTTTCGGCCTACCGTTGCGGTAGAAATAGGTAAAACCTCCATTGCGGCGGTTGTCGCGGAAACCAACGCGCGCGTGAATGCCCGCTCCCTGGTAGTACTCGGTTTTCATTCCGTCCATTTTGCCTTCCTTCCAATTAACTTCCTCGGCCAGCGTATTGTCTTCATACGTGGCGACTGAAACGCCGGTGAATGGCTTGCCTTTATAGAAAGCAGTTTCGTTTTTGATAGTCAGGCCTTCGAACTTGACGCGTCCCTGCGCTGCGACCATCGGCAGGATGCCGGCGAGGAGCAAAAGGGTGGAGATGGATTTTTTTCGCTGCATTTTCAGACTTTCAAAATTAAGGTAGCGCTTTACCTTTGCCATACACAAGAAACGGGCCATGGATGTGGAATGGGTCAGAAGGGAATGCCTCGCGCTTCCCTTGACAACGGAAGATATGCCGTTCGGAAACGATACACTCGTGTTCCGCCTGCATGGAAAGATATTCTGCCTGCTCAGTCTTGGACCCGCCGATCGCATGAACCTGAAAGCTGAACCCGAACAGGCAATCGCCTGGCGTGAAGCTTATCCACAAGTTCAGCCTGGTTATCATATGAATAAAAAGCACTGGAATACCGTGCTTTTTGACGGAATGTCAGAGTCGCTGCTCCGCCATATGATCCATCATTCGTTTCAACGCGTAAAAGCATCACTTTCGCGTAAACTTCAACTGGAAACAGACCTGTATCAACAATGAAATATAACTTCGCTCTCTGCTGCGCGCTCGTCACATTCCTTGCCCCGGCTTGCAAGTTGCGCAACATCTCTAAATCCGAACAAACGAAACCCATTATGGATCAATCAATTTCTTTACCGGAACCGTATAGCGGCTTCCCAGATGGCTTGTATGCCGAATTCAATACGGCGAAAGGCCGTATCATTTGTTCCCTGGAATACGAAAAAGCACCGCTTACGGTTGCAAATTTTGTAGGCCTTGCTGAAGGGAAAATTCCGAACGCAGCAAAGCCCGCCGGCGTTCCCTATTACGATTCACTGACCTTCCATCGCTGCATCCCGAATTTTATGATCCAGGGCGGCGATCCACAGGGCGATGGCCGCGGCGGTCCGGGTTATCGGTTCATCGATGAATTTCACCCCCAACTCCTCCACACCGGGCCAGGTATTCTCAGCATGGCCAATGCCGGCCCTGCTACCAATGGCAGCCAGTTTTTTATTACGCACGTGGCCACCCCATGGCTCGATTTCAAACACACCGTTTTTGGTAAAGTGATGGAAGGTCAGGATGTGGTGAATACCATCACCGACGGTACAGCCCTTCACACCTTGAAGATTATCCGCAAAGGCGCTGCAGCCATGCAGTACGACCCGACTAAGCTGGACGTAAATCAGTTCCTGCGCCATTGATTGTCGCACAAGCGAACACAAAAAATCCCGCCTAAAGCGGGATTTTTTGTTTCAATCTGATTCGTGTTCGCTACTTGCCGTAGCCTTCTAACTCATCTGCGTCACTGAAGTCGGTGATCGAAGGGGTTCCGCAATCGCCGACTATCGTCTGTTCGCCACTGGGTGCGTCCAATGCCGGGGCAACCAATCCTAAGGAAACATCGGCCTGAACCTTTTGCATGAAATAGGCATAAATTGGTAAGGCAGAACTGGCTCCTTGTCCTTGCGCCATCGTGCGGAAACGGATACTCGGATCGTCGCCTCCAACCCAGCTCGCACACACCAGATCGCGTGAAGCGCCCATAAACCATCCGTCTGCATTGCCTTGGGTTGTGCCGGTTTTTCCGCCGATTGAGCCCGTGAGGTTGTAACGATAGCGCAACCTCGAAGCAGTGCCTCCATTTACCACACCCTCGAGCATTTTGAAAATGAGATAAGCCTTTTCTTCACTCAATATCTGATCGTGTTTCTGATCGGTGAACTCAGCCAGCAGGTTGCCGTTCTTGTCTTCAATCCGAACCAGATATGATGGCTCAATCCATAATCCTTTGTTCAGGAAAGTCGTAAATGCACTCGCCATCTCAAAGGGCGAAAGTTCATGGGCACCCAGACAAATGGATGGAACAGCAGGGATTTTTTTTCGATCCACACCCATGCGCTCCGCCATCTTGATGATCGCCTCCGGACCGTCTGCGCCTAAACTCTTCATGATCTGCGCCGTTATCAGGTTATCCGATTTTGCCAGACCCTGTGCCATGGTGAGGGTGCCGCCTGAAGAACCATCTGAGTTGCGCGGTGTCCAGGGTTTGCCATAGCCGTAGAAAGTGGTGTACTCCCGCGGGAAGCTGGTGCATGGACTCACCTTGTTGATGTCGATTGCCGCAGCATAAACAAAAGGCTTAAAAGTTGAACCTATTTGCCTGGAAACCTTGCGGTTCACATGGTCGTATTGGAAATACTTGTGATTCACGCCGCCAACCCAGGCCCGTACCTGCGCTGTCGACGGATCGATGGCAATGAAACCGCAATGCAGGAATCGCTTCATGTAGGCCAGGGAGTCGAATGGACTCATGACGGTGTCGCGCTCGCCGTTCCAACTAAAGACAGTCATAGGGATCGGTTTTTTGAGTTCGGCCAATATGGCTTCTTCGTCATTACCCAGACTGCGTTTCAGACTGGCCCACCTTTCACTTTTCTTGAGTTCCTTTTCTATATAGCCGGGAATGACCTTGTACGTTTCGAGGTAACGCCAGGGCTGATCTTTCCCCCAGGCTTTGTCAAATGCAGCCTGGTTTTCCTTCATATGGCGCTCGGCAGCTTCTTCAGCATAGTGCTGCATTTTGCTGTTGATGGTGGTGTAGATCTTCAGTCCGCTTTTGTAGAGGTCGTAACCATTGTCTTTGCACCATACTTCCAGATCCTTGGCGAGGATATCACGGAAGTAGGGAGCCATACCATCTTCGCTGCCGGTTTTGAAGTCGATCTTGATTTTCTGGGTTTTCAACTTTTCAAAGTCAGCATCTGCAAGAAAACCGGCTTTCACCATCTGGCTAAGCACCACATTCCGGCGAACCATAGAGCGCTCAGGATTTCGTTTCGGATGGTAAGCCGATGGAGCCTGCAGCATACCTACCAGCACCGCAGCTTCCTCAACCTTGAGCTCTTTTGGTGTTTTATTGAAGAATTCGCGTGCTGCTGCCTTTATCCCAAAAGAATGGCCTGAAAAAGGAACCGTATTGAGATACATGGTGAGAATCTCTTCCTTCGTATATCGCCTTTCAAGCCTGATGGCGATGATCCATTCCTGCATCTTCTGGATGAGGCGCGTGAGTTTCCAACGGGGTTTTTCGCTGAAAAGGTTCTTTGCCAGCTGCTGGGTGATG
>CANHTS010000062.1 GCA_947463435.1 Flavobacteriales bacterium
GTTCCGTTGGAGCGGCATGAAAGAGAAGAAAGATTTCTTCCTCGACGACAAAGCCCAGATGGTACCCCAGGCCATGTTGCAGCTCGCCATCAATATCGGCGACTACTACAGCAGTGAGGTGGCGCGGATGATGAGCATCAAGACTTCGATTGATTCAGGCCGTAGCGGCATGTACGAAGGCCTTCCGGCCGAAGCCTACAGCCGCAAGCTGGGCGAGAACATGGAGAAATACCGCAAGCGCGGCGTTGAACTGCTCGATTTGATCAGCAAGGAAGTGCCCGAGTCGGTAATGCCATACCGCAATGAAATCCGCTATTTCTTCGCCATGTTATACTTCGAATTTGGCGAAGACAAGAAAGGCGAGCAGTGGATGGAAAAATGCTTCCGCAGTGCAGAAGAGTTCGCGAAATTCTTCAAGCAATACAACGCGCGGAAAAACCCAACTGCCGGCGAACAGGTGAACACAGCCCTGAGCATTATGCAATCGGTGCAGAAACTGGCTGCTGACCGCGGCAAGACCACCCTGGCCGACAAATACCAGAAAAGCATTAACCAGGTTTCGAGGCCTTAATAGCAACGCAATCAATGGAAGGCCACCCGCAATCGGTGGCCTTCTTTTTTTAAAAAGGTACCGTGAGCAAGAAATTTATATTCGGCGTTCATCCTATAGAGGAAGCCTTGCGCAAAGACCAGACCTTGGACAAGGTTTGGATTTCAACCGATACGCGCAATCCAAAATTCAGGCCCATCATCGATAAGCTGATCGAATTGGGCATTCCTTTTGTCAAAGCGCCGCAGGAGAAGCTGACCACCCTGGTGAGCAATCCGAACCACCAAGGCATAGTTGCAGCTTTGTCGCCGGTGAGTTTCCAATCCTGGGAAGAAATCGTGACAGGCTGTTACGAGAGGGGAGAAGACCCGCTGTTGTTGGTGCTGGACGGTATCACCGATGTCCGGAATTTCGGAGCGATCGTGCGCAGTGCTGCCTGTGCAGGTGTGCATGCTGTAGTGGTGCCGATGCGCGGTGCAGCGGCTATTGGGATGGATTCGGTGAAGACATCAGCCGGTGCGGTTTTCCGTGTTCCAATTTGTCGCGAAGCGCACCTGATCAATGCTGTACAACGCATGCGCGATCATGGTTTGCGTCTGGCTGTGGCGACAGAGAAAGGGGAAAGTAAGATGTACGATACGGCGCTCAATGGTCCGCTGGTTTTGGTGATGGGGAGTGAAGAAACCGGACCTGATCCTGCTATGCTGCGCCTTGCCGATTCACGGGTTTCTATACCTATGGCCGGCGATTTCGATTCATTGAATGTCTCGGTGGCAGCAGGTGTGATTTTGTTTGAAATACTTCGACAAAGAACCCGTGCGATCTAATGCGGGCTGTACCCTAATTTTGCAGCCCAATACCCCCCGCAGATACCCATGCATCCAATCCAAATGGTTGATCTCACCCGCCAGTATCTCCGGATACAGCAAGAGGCCGATGCGGCCATGCGGGAAGTGATCCTCAACGCTACATTTATTAACGGTCCGGCTGTTAAAAAGTTCGAAACCGAACTGCAGGATTTTCTCGATTGTCCGCACGTAATCGGCTGCGCCAACGGCACCGACGCACTGCAGGTTGCCATGATGGCGCTAGACCTGCCGCCCGGTTCGGAGGTGATTACACCGGCATTTTCATACGCTGCGCTGGCGGAAGTAATCCACCTGTTGGGCCATGTGCCGGTTTATGCCGAAGTGGATCCGCATACCTTCCTGATGGACCCGGCGGGTATTGAAGCGCTCATCACACCGCGCACCCGCGTGATTGCTCCTGTGCATCTTTATGGCCAGACGGCAGACATGGAAGCCATCCTCGCCATTGCAGCGAAGCATAAGCTTTTTGTGGTGGAAGACACCGCACAGGCTATTGGCGCGATGTGCACCTTCAGCGACGAAAGCAGCCATGCCGCCGGAACGATGGGTCATATAGGAACCACTTCCTTCTTTCCTTCAAAAAACCTCGGCTGCTACGGCGACGGAGGTGCGGTGTTTACCCGCGATGCTGCCTTGGCCGAGCGCATCCGCATGATCTGCAACCACGGCCAGCGCAAGAAATACACCCACGAAATTGTCGGCCTCAATTCGCGCCTCGACAGCTTGCAGGCGGCGTTGCTCTCTGTAAAACTCAAGCAATTGCGCGCGTATGAAGCAGCCCGCAATGCCGTGGCCGATGTTTACGATGCAGCCTTTGCCCAGCTTCCAGGCATCCAGGTTCCGGCGCGCAGGCCAGGTTCGACCCATGTATTTCATCAATACACCCTTACGCTGCGCGATGAAGCCATGCGCGAGGCGATGAAAAAAGACCTGGCCGAACACCAGGTGCCGACCATGATTTATTATCCCACCCCGCTGCACCGGCAACAGGCGTATTACAATCCGGTGAGTATGCCCCTTACAGAAGATTTGTGCCTGCGGGTATTGTCTTTGCCGGTGCACACCGAAATGGACCCTGATCAACTGCAATACATCATACAAACTGTAATCGCTTTCAGCGCCAACTATCAACCCCAGACAGCATGAAAATCTCAGTAATAGGAACAGGCTATGTAGGTCTCGTAACCGGAACCTGCTTCGCCGAAACCGGTAACCACGTTATCTGCGTGGACATCGATGCCGCTAAAGTGGAAAAGCTCCGCGGCGGACAGATTACCATCTTCGAACCCGGCCTGGAAGTGCTCTTCAAGCGCAACCTGAAGGAAGGTCGCCTGCATTTCACCACCTCGCTTGCTGAAGCTGTGGAAGGCAGCGATGTGATTTTCCTTGCCCTGCCCACCCCTCCCGGTGAAGACGGCAGTGCAGACCTCAGTTACGTGCTTGGTGTAGCCGGCGAAATAGGCAAGATGCTGAAAGATTACCGCGTCATCATCGACAAGAGCACTGTGCCGGTGGGAACAGCCGATCTCGTGCACGCAGCAGTAGCACGCAATTACAGCGGCGATTTCGATGTGGTGAGCAATCCTGAATTCCTGCGTGAAGGCGTGGCGGTGGATGATTTTATGAAGCCCGACCGCGTGGTTATCGGCTGCAGCAGCGACCGTGCCCGCAAGATGATGAGCGAACTATACGCACCCTTTGTGCGCCAGGGCAATCCAATCCTCTTTATGGATGAGCGCAGCGCCGAACTCACCAAGTACGCCGCCAACAGCTTCCTCGCCACCAAGATTTCGTTCATGAACGAAATTGCACAGCTCTGTGAACGCATGGGTGCCGACGTAGACATGGTGCGCATGGGTGTAGGCGCCGACGAACGCATCGGCAAGCGCTTCCTCTTCCCTGGTATCGGTTATGGCGGAAGCTGCTTCCCCAAGGATGTAAAAGCCCTCGTGCATTCTGCCGATAAGGTGGGTTACGACTTCAAGATCCTCAAGGCGGTTGAAGATGTGAACGCCATCCAGAAGAAGACCCTCATGCCGCGGATCCGCAAGGCTTTCCCTTCGCTGAACGGTGTGAAGTTTGCCCTGTGGGGACTGGCTTTCAAACCCAATACCGACGATATCCGCGAAGCACCGGCACTCGAACTGATAGACGAGCTGACTGCTGCCGGCGCGCATGTGGTTTCATTCGACCCTGAAGCAATGCCGAACGTGCAGCGTCAGATTGGCGATAAGGTGGTTTACGCTGCCAATCAGTACGAAGCACTCGAAGGTGCCGATGCGCTGATTATCGCCACCGAATGGCCTGAGTTCCGCACACCCGATTTCAATAAAATCCGCAGCCTCATGAAGGGCCGCACCATCTTCGACGGCCGCAACGTATTCGATCTCGAAGCGGTGAAGAAGGAAGGATTCACCTATTATTCCATCGGCCGCGCCGATGTGGAGCAGAACAGGGAGAGCGCCGGAGCATGACACGCGAAAGAGTTCTCATCACCGGCGCAGCCGGGTTCCTAGGTTCGCACCTCTGCGACCGGTTTATCCGCGAAGGCTACCACGTGATCGGGATGGACAACCTGATCACCGGTGACCTGCGCAATATCGAACACCTGTTCAGCCTTGAGCAGTTTGAGTTTTACAACCACGACGTCAGCAAGTTCGTGCATGTGCCAGGCGACCTGCGCTATATCCTGCACTTCGCCAGTCCGGCCAGCCCGATTGATTACCTGAAGATTCCCATTCAGACCCTTAAAGTAGGCAGTCTGGGAACGCATAACCTGCTCGGTCTGGCGCGCGCCAAGAACGCCACGATCATTGTGGCCAGCACGAGTGAAGTGTACGGAGATCCGCTCGTGCATCCGCAGACAGAAGATTACTGGGGCAATGTGAACCCCGTTGGTCCGCGCGGCGTATACGACGAAGCCAAGCGTTTCCAGGAAGCGATGACCATGGCCTACCATACCTATCACGGTGTGGATACGCGCATTGTACGCATTTTCAATACATACGGTCCACGCATGCGCCTCAACGACGGGCGTGTGTTGCCGGCATTCATCGGCCAGGCCCTGCGCGGCGAAGACCTCACCGTTTTCGGCGACGGCAGCCAGACCCGCAGTTTCTGTTATGTAGACGACCTGGTGGAAGGCATTTACCGCCTCCTGAAGTCGGATTATGTGCAGCCGGTGAACGTAGGCAACCCCGATGAAATCACCATTGCACAGTTTGCCGAGGAGATCATCAAGCTTACCGGAACTACCCAGAAGGTAATTTACAAGCCCTTGCCGACCGACGATCCCAAGCAACGCCAGCCCGATATCACCCGTGCCCGCAGCATCCTCGGATGGGAACCCAAGGTGCACCGCTCCGAAGGGTTACGCATCACGTACGATTATTTCCGCTCCCTTCCCCACGAACGCCTGTACGAAGAAGCACATGGCAAATCGTTCGCAGGGTATTCCAAGTAAGCTCCTTGCAGCGGCCTTTTTGCTGCTGCCGATGGCGCTGTTCGCCCAGAAGCCTAAGGTTTATTGGCTGGGAAACCAATACCAGCCCGTAAAGAAGAAACAGGCTGTGTTTGGTGAAGTATGGGCGCAAACCCCGTCCGGGGCCCATCTGCGCACCGTTCGCTTCATCGACGGCGACCTGCATATCCGCGCTTTTTACAGCCGGACTTGTCCTGTTTTCGCTATCGACAGCCTGCGCCACGGATCCTGGCAGCAATACAACCGCAAGGGGCAATTGCTCGATTCGGGACAATATGTGAAAGGCCGCAAAGAGGGCCAATGGTACGAGCGAAATCCCGAATTGCCGGCTTACAGCCTCGGTGCCTACCGCAACGGAAAAGCTGAAGGTTCATGGACCGCTCGCTATGACAACGGAAAACTGCGTTTCGAAGGTTTATATCTGAACGGACGGAACCACGGGGAACACCGCTATTACACAGAGGCAGGCGTGCTGCAGACAGTGCTCTCTTACCGGAACGATACGCTCAGTGGCCCATACCGTAAGTACGATGAGCAGGGCCGTATCCTCGTTTCAGGCACATATCTGGACGGAAGCAAACACGGCCCCTGGGCGCGTTACACGGATTCACGGCAGTTCTTCGAATCGGGTACTTACGATAGCAGCCGCAAGGTGGGAAGCTGGTATTTTTATCATATCAACGGAAAGCTGGCATCTTTTGAGCGTTACGCATCCGCCGACTCCGGCAAAGGAATTGAAAATCGCCTCAGCGTGCAGCATTACGACGAGCAAGGAAAACCCAGTGAATACGATAACAAACGCGAGTCGGTTCCTGCTTCAGTCAAGGGAGGCATAAGGCCATATTACAACCGTATTGCCGATTTGGTGGTGTATCCTGCGGCAGCTTTGGATGCAGGGGAAGAGGCCGTAGTTATGGCATGTTTTACCATCACCCCCGAGGGCAAGGTAGACGAATTGCGCATCTGCGATTTTCAAGGCAAGCGCGGATATGGTTTTGAGGCAGAAGTATTGCGCGTTTTGCGTCTGATCGACTGGCAATGGGAACCCGCCATCGAGCACAACCGCATTGCTTACGGCCATTACAAGTTGCCGGTGCGCATGGCGCTGGGGAAGTGAGTGAACCCGCGCGCGGTGGTTGAGCCTGTCGAAACCATCTTCAACACGAATCTGCCTCCATTTCCCCAACGCTTCGCTCCGCTGCGGCTACTCAATGACCGGCAGGTGGCATTTCCCCCACGCTTCGTTACAGTCGGGGCCTTCACTGCGCTGCGGCTACTCAATGACCGGCAGGCGGGACCAAACTGTTGCGGAAATTTAACGAAGAAAGGCTGCGAATGCGCTTGCGTTGTGGTTATTTCGCGGTTAATGACAAATACACCCAGAATTACAGTCGCTTATGGAGATGGTATCGGTCCGGAAATCATGGAAGCCACCCTCCAGGTGTTGCACGCCGCGGGCGCCAAACTGGAATACGATGTAATTGAAGTGGGAGAGAAGGTTTACCAGAGCGGTAACCTTTCCGGCATCACCGACGAAGCCTGGGCAACGCTGCAGCGCAACGGGATTTTCCTGAAATCGCCCATTACCACTCCGCAGGGCGGCGGATATAAAAGTCTCAACGTTACCATCCGCAAAACACTTGGATTGTATAGCAATGTGCGCCCCACACGCGCCTATGCGCCTTACGTAAAAACCTGGTTCCCGGATATGGATGTGGTTATCATCCGCGAAAACGAAGAAGACCTCTACGCGGGCATCGAATACCAGCAGACTTCCGAGGTGGTGCACAGCATCAAGCTCATTACCCGCATGGGCTGCGAGAAGATTATCCGCTACGCCTTCGCGTATGCCCGTGCGAACGGACGCCGCCATGTTACCTGTATGACGAAGGACAATATCATGAAGCATACCGACGGACTCTTCCATCAGGTCTTCAATGAAATTGCCACCGAATATCCGGAAATCACCACCGACCATTATATCATCGATATCGGAAGCGCACGCCTGGCGGATGATCCGGGTCGTTTCGACGTGATCGTAACCATGAACCTTTACGGCGATATCATCAGCGATATTGCTGCCGAAGTAGCCGGTTCGGTTGGTCTTTGCGGCAGCGCCAATATCGGCGACAACTTCGCGATGTTCGAAGCCATCCACGGCTCGGCGCCAGACATTTCCGGACTCAACCTGGCGAATCCTTCCGGCCTTATCAATGCGGCTTGTATGATGCTGGTTCACCTTGGCCAGGGCGAAGTGAGTGCCCGCATCCAGAATGCGCTGCTCTGTACCCTGGAAGACGGTATCCACACCGGCGACGTCTACCGGGAAGGCCATTCAGCGGCCAAGGCAGGTACGCGTGAATTTGCCGCTGCCTTGATAGAACGCCTCGGCAAAGAACCCAAGCGCTTCACCCCGGTGCGCATTTCGACCGACAAACCCATCCATCTCAAACCCGTGGAGCGCCGCAAATCGGTGATGCAATGTGTGGGTGTGGATGTCTATGTGCACCACGACGGCGATCCGCAGTCGCTTGGTCATGCACTTGAACAAGCTGCAGCCGGCATCCTTAGCCTCAAGATGATGAGCAATCGCGGTCTGATAGTCTATCCTGAACGTGTGGCGGATGGCCAGCTCACCGACCAATACCGCTGCCGTTTCTGCGCTTCGGTTGATTATACCGTGCCTGTAAGCCAGGACGCGATCATGCAATTGCTCATGGCCATTCACGGAGCCGGTCTGGAAATCAACAAGACCGAGTTTCTTTATACCGATAACGGCAAACGGGCCTTCTCGCTTGGCCAGGGCGAACGGTAAAAAACAGCAAACGATATGGAACTCAACGGACAAATAGCTGTCATCACCGGAGTAAGCAAGGGAATTGGCCGTTCGGTCGCCCTGCAGTTGCTCGCGGCCGGTTGCAAGGTATATGGTCTGGGCCGCAACCGCCCGGATATGGACCACCCGGAATTCAACTTCCTGAGCTGCGATGTGCGCCGTCTGGAAGAGGTGGAAACCTGCTTCGCAGAAATCTTCAAAGCTGAAGGCAACCGCGTCGATATCCTCATCAACAATGCCGGCCTGGGTTATTTTGGCTATTGCGAGGAAATGCCGATTGAACAATGGGATGAAATGTTCCAGACCAATGTGAACGGCATGTTCTACTGCACGCGCATGGTATTGGCGGGAATGAAGGAAAGGCAATACGGACAGATCGTGAACATCGCATCCATCGCCGGTCTCGAAGGTTACCAGCAGGTGAGCGGCTACTGCGCTACCAAGTTCGCCGTGCGCGGGTTCAGCGATGCGCTGTACAAGGAAGTGCGCGAAGACGGTGTGCGGGTTACCTGTGTGTATCCGGGCAGTGTAAAAACGGATTTTTTCCGCAACAGCGAAAACATCAAGCCGCACGATTACATGCTCGATCCCGACGATGTGGCTCAAGCGATGGTGAACTTCCTCCGCATGCCGCGGAACTTCCACACCGTGAACCTCGAGATCCGGCCTTTGCAGCCCAAAGGTCCGCGCAAACCACAAGCCTGAGATTCGCCTTCGGGCGCCGCTCATTCCCGGCGGGAAACCAACACTTCCGGCTTTCCGCTGTTCCTATGCGTATGGCATTGTTGACAGAAGTTCCCCTGGCTACGCAAGGGCAGGTACCCGATCGCGGCATCACCTTGTATTATTTTTATGACGCGCTTTGCGGCTGGTGTTATGGTTTTTCGCCCGTTATCGCCAAGCTTGCCGATGAACGTACGGGAGAAGACCTGCGGCTCGAAGTAATCAGCGGCAATATGGTTCCCGAGGAAGGCGCCCAGCCCATCGCCGGCATGGCGCAGTATATCCTCTCCGCTATTCCGCGCCTTGAAGAGATGACGGGCGTGCAGATGGGAGAAGCCTACAAAGCAATATTGCGCGACGGCAGCCGCGTGTACAGCTCGGGCCGTCCGGGTCGTGCCCTAGCCTGGTGGAAAACGCAGGACCCGACGCGACAGGCGGTTTTTGCCGGATTGCTGCAAAAGGGCATCTTTCAGGAAGGCTTGCCGACAGATGGCGATGCACTTTATCGTTTTGTTGCCGAAAAGCTGGAAATCGATGCCGAACCAATTCTGGAGGCAATCGGCGAGGAGCATATCGCTTATGCGGCGAATTCCGAAGCCCAGTTTGCCCGCGAACTCGGTATCACCGGTTTCCCGGCCCTGGTGGCGCTTAAAGAAGGGAAATTCTATCTGCTCGCCCGCGGTTTTGTGCCCGAATCGACCTTATTCCAGCAGCTGGATGCGCTGTTGAAGCAATAAAAGCATTACTTCCTGAATTGGTTCCCGGGCATTGCTGACGGCGAGTTCGGATTATGTGGTGCAGTTTGAAATACAGCTTTCAGGCGGCTTGTCTTCTGCTATCTGCGATGTTCCCGTTTACCTTCTGCCTGCGTCGGGATATCAATGGATGTAAACGATGCAGGCGCATCTTTACAGAGCCCTCTTCAAGGCTTGGTTCTCCGTTTTACGGGCACCGCGCGGATCCCCCCTCCGTTGCGGTGTTCCCTTGTCCGGACGAACTGAACGCAACTTCATAACTTATCTTTGAGTAATGCAAATCCTCCGACTGTTGCTTTTCTCCGCACTGTTGTCGAATGTTCCGCTGCAAGCCGGCATGGGTCCGGGCGCAGGGCGAAAAGCTGACATCCCCGCAAGGGTCCACATCCTATCCATTGGCATCAATTCGTATGGAAGCTTGCCGTATGAATTTGCCAATTGTGTGCGCGATGCCGAAGCTTACGAAGCGAGTTTTGTGCGGGACTACCGCCGGCTATTCCCATCGGATACCGCTTCGCAGCGCAAGGCAGATGAACGCATCATCCGTTATCGCTGTGTGAATGAATCGGCGAAACGGGAGGATATACTCGCCACACTGAACAAGGTGATCCGCGATGCCCGGCCTGAAGATGCCTTTGTTTTTACCTTCAGTGGTTTCTCCTTTGATATACGCGAAGCGGACAGCAGCCTGAGCACCTGGTTCGCACCATTTGGAATCGCCTTGCCCGGCGCAGTTAATGACAACGCCTACCCTGCAACGTCGGAGCTGAAAGCGGGCGCCTTGTCGCTCAAGGAACTGAAAGACCTTTTTCAACTGGTGCCGGCCAATCAGCAGTTGTTTATATCCGAAGCCGGAACGACGGACAATTTCCGTGTGGCGTTCCTGCGGGCTTTGCTGGAAGACGATCCGCGGGTGATTCTGCTTTCGCCGAAGAACCGTGTGGTTGTTTATCCGCAAGGACTTACCCTTGATCAGTGCTATTGCCGCAACGGAAGGAAGAGTTTCCAGAACGGCCCGATTTGCCATTTCATCAGCAGCCTGAACGATACCGCCGTTAACCTCTTTGATCTCATGCGCAGCGATGCCCGGCAGGAAAGGGCGGGGATGGCCCTGCGGCAGCGGGAATTGTCCTGCGGTTTGCCTGGATATCCGAACGGTTATATGGGTATCTTGTTTGAGCGGAAGTACATCGAAGACATTTCGCTGCTCTTTCCAGATGCCGGCGGACGTAGCAGGGGTGGAAAAACGCAGCGTACCGGTCCGGTTACAGCGCCGGGCTTCACCGGTCGCAAGGTGGCTTTGCTTTCCGGTTGCAGTTCGTTCCAGGCCGGCGAATATTGGGAATACCTGCCCAATGCGCGCCGCGATGCGGAAGCCATCGCCGCAGTGCTGCACGATCTGTACGGTTACGATACCATCGTATTGCGCGATGCCCTGCGCGAAGAGCTGGAACGTGCCTTGCTGGACCTTTCACGCACTTTGGGGCCGAACGATCAGCTCTTTCTATATTTTGCCGGCCACGGCGATTACGACAGCGCCTTACTCGACGACGGTTTCGTGGTTTGCCGCAACTCGCTGAGTCCGGAACAGGATCCTATGCGCAACAGCTATTTGGCCTATTCCAGATTGGAGCGTTATATCAACCGCCTGCCTTCGCGTCAAATCATAATGGTGCTGGATCTCTGCTTTGGCGCTTCGTTCGACAATACCCTTTCGCGGTGCAAGGAAACGAAGGCCTATGCCGCCGATCCGGATGGCAGTTTCCTGATGGCGAAGTCGCGTTTCCGCACACGCCTGTTTCTTTCCAGCGGCGCCTTCCGCAAGGTGCCCGACGGTTTCAGCGGCTCCCATTCACCGTTTGCCCTTCGCATGCTGGAAGCCCTGCGGGGCAAAGGAGGTGAGGAAGGATTTCTGACTGCTACCGACCTGTTCCGCTTCGTGTACAAGCTGCCTGCCGAGCCGCGCATGGCCAGTTTTGGCGACGATGAATGCGGCAGCGAGTTTGTGTTTTTGCCGCGTTAATGGGAGGAGAGTTTCGGTTGGACTCCGGTTGTGTGCTGAAGTGTGAGCATGTAATGGTTGAAGTGGTTTGAATATAACCTCAATCGATGGAGCAGGAATTGGGAATTGCGGGGGCGGAATACCAACCCGGATTGGGAATTGGAGCTGGTTTAGGAGGGTAAGAAGACGAAGGAAGCCGGTGGTGGTGAAAGCTGGGGGCGATGATGCAGGAGGTTTTTGGGGCGGGAATTGGCAGGTGATTTCACCGTTGGGGAAACGGCAATTCCAGATTAGTCGGAAGCGTCCACTATGTACGGCAGGTTCCATGCCTTACTGACGAACAAACCGAACATTTGTTCAATTTTCTGATTTCCACTGTAGCGGCGATTGGTGAGGTAACAGAATTCTCCCAGATAATTCCGGAGGTATCGTGAACTCACGAAATGGTGGATGCCTTCCAGGTTGCGCATGGCATTCACTCTCATGATTTCCGTATAACGCAACCTGCCCATGTATGGGTCATCCTCGAACCAGGGGCGCGGACGGTTGTCGAGGCTGCGGA
>CANHTS010000063.1 GCA_947463435.1 Flavobacteriales bacterium
CATATCCTGGCCAGGCACAACAGCGAACGCATCGCATCGGTTTCTGCCCACAGCGGAATGATCGGACTCGAGTTTGTGTGGGGCATCCATGCCAAACGCAAGTATCCGGTATTGCTGATCCATGGCCTGAAGGATCCCATTTTCAGCATTCAAACGGCCAGGAACGATTGGAACAAGTACCAAAAGGAAGGGCATCCGGCCCGTTTGATCGAGGTGGCCGATCTGGGGCATGCCTGGGCCAGCGGCATACAGGTGAATGATTCCATTGGCGCGTTTATCGCGAAGAATCCGCTGAAGTGAGGCTGGTTTGCAGCTATTCGGGCAATGCGGAGCCCGGATCCGAACCGCGCCTTGTCTCAAATATTCGGTGCGGTGAATCCCCATCCTATTCACCGCAAAACATGCGGAGAATAAAATGGTAGGTATATCCGGGATTTCTTTGGTTCTGCGTTCGCAAGATCACTTCCATTGGGAAGTGAAACCTCAGCGCCCCAACCGTATCAGCTTCCCATCGTTCTCATACAGCATGGCCACGGATGCGAGGAGCATGATGCCGCCGGCGGTGACGAGCGCGTAGATGGCTTCGTTGCAGAAGAGATAGCTCACCATGGGACCGGCGAGCAGGGCGCTGACAATCTGCGTTAGCACTTATTGATTAAATAACTTTATCTTTGTTAAACAGTCTTCGGGTTGGAGTTATTTGTGTTTTCTTTTCAATATGGTCGATTTCTTTTCATTAGTAATGAATATTTGAATAAGTATGCATCATCCTAAATACTTGTACAAATCAGAAGTTGAATTAACGATTTTTGAGTTTTTCAGTGAAGGTCCGAGAGGACGTGTCAAGAAGGTGGTTCAATATTCATTGACAGGTACAAAAAATGTTTACAATCTTGGTTTCGGGGATTTTGATGAAGATACAGGAGAAATAAGCGATCTGTCAGTAACAAATAATGGTGATAGTTTAAGAGTTTTGGCTACAGTTGCATCGACTGTATACGCTTTCATGAAAAAGTATCCAGACGCCTGGATATTTGTCACTGGAAGTACACCTGCACGCAACCGACTTTATCGAATGGGTATTTCAAATAATCTTGACGAGATAAGTGCAGATTTCTTCGTTTACGGTTACACTACAGATGGTCTTTGGGAAGTGTTCACTGCTGGGGTGGCTTATGAGGCTTTCCTATTGACGAAAAAAAGTAATAATTTTGTACTATGAAAAAAGAAGACTTGAACCTATCGAAGGTTCCGATTATCGTCTTCGACAAGAAGTTGGAGAAACTTCGTGGGAAGGTCCTGTTTCCGGAGAAATTGGAAAAAGCCAACGCAATATTGGCTAAGGCAGGGCTTCCGGAAAAAAGGAAGTAAGGAATCACCCTTTTTTCTTCCTCACCTCCCCACCCGTATCAGCTTCCCGTCGTTCACATACAGCATGGCCACGGCTGCGAGGAGCATCATGCCGCCGGCGGTGACGAGCGCGTAGATGGCTTCGTTGCCGAAGAGGTAGCTCACCATGGGGCCGGCGAGCAGGGCGCTGACAATCTGCGGGATGGTGATGAAGAAATTGAAGATGCCCATGTAAATCCCGATTTTGCCAGGAGGGAGGCTGCCGGCCAATACGGCATACGGCATGGCGAGGATGCTGGCCCAGGCCATGCCCACACCGGCCATGCTGAGCATCAGCCATTGCGGATCGCGGATGAAGAAGATGGAGAGGAGTCCGGCGCCGCCGAAGATGAGCGAAAGGCTGTGCGTCTGCTTGCGTCCGATGCGGCGCACGATCGTCGGCAGGAGCAGGGCATAGAGCGCGCTCACGCCGTTGTACACGCCGAAGAGAATGCCCACCCAGTCGCCCGCTTTGTCGAAGATAACCTTATCGGCGCCTTCATAGCTGTCGCCCGAGATTGGCAGTCCATACACATGCTGGGCCACGGCCTTGGTGGTGTAGACCCACATGCAGAAAAGGCCGAACCAGCTGAAGAACTGCACCAGGCCGAGCTGCAGCATGGTTTTGGGCATGTGCTTGAAATCGCGGAAGATCTGGAGGATGCCCTTTTGGGAGCGGTCTTCTGGCGCGTCGCCATGGTAGCGCGCATAGGTTTTCGGGTCGTATTCGCGGGCGAAGATTACGGTAATGAGGATACAGGCCAGGAAGAAGGCGGCGCCGATATAGAAGGAATAGACCACGTTGTCGGCCACCTGGCCTTGCGGGGCGGTGGAGGCCACATCGAAGACATTGCTCAGCGTCCAGGGCAGCCAGCTGCCGAGTACGGCGCCGATGCCGATCAGGAAGGTCTGGATGCTGAAGCCCAGGGTACGCTGTTCGTCGGCCAGGTTATCGGCCACGAGCGCGCGGAAGGGTTCCATGGCGATGTTGATGCTGGCGTCCATCAGGGCGAGGAAAACTGCACCCATGAGCAAGGCCGATTTGCCGATGAACCAGGCGCCGCTGTTGGGCAGGATCACGATGGCAAGGCAGCAGAGCAGGGTTCCGGCCAGGAAATAGGGTTTGCGCCGGCCGAGCCTTGTCCAGGTCTTGTCGCTGAAATAGCCGATGAGCGGCTGCACGAGCATGCCCGTGAGCGGTGCCACGAGCCAGAACCAGCTCAGTTCGTGCACCTTGGCGCCGTAATTTTCGAGGATGCGGCTCGCATTGCCGTTTTGCAGTCCGAACGCGCATTGGATGCCCATGAAGCCAAAGCTCATCCAAACGATTTGCGCTACCGAAAGACGCGGTTTCTTTTCCATACGTTGTACCTGATCGGCATGCAATCTAAGGCAAAGCGTGCGAAAGTGTCAGTGTAACACCAAGGAAAGTAATTCAGATTTTGTGGAAGCGCGACTTGTCGAAGCGGTACAATCCGGCGGGCTTGTGGGCCACGCCCTGTTGTTTCTCGTCGAGTTTGACGATGAATTCGGTGCGCAGGATTTTCCGGCGGAAATTGCGTTTGTCGAAGCTGTCTTCGAGGATGGCTTCGTACAGTTTCTGCAATTGGGCCAGGGTGAACTTATCGGGCAGCAGTTCGTAGCCCAGGGGTTCGAGGTAGATTTTGTGCTTAAGATAATCGAGTGCCTTGTCGAGGATTTCGTTGTGGTCGAAGGCCAGGTGCGGCACATCTTTCACCTTCACCCAAACGGCCTTTTTGGCGAAGCTGCTGGGTTGAATTTTAAAGTTTTCCTTCTTCACCAGGGAGGTATAGGCCACGGTGATTACGCGGGCTTCGGGGCTGGCGCGGATGGCCCGGAGCCAGTCGAGGTCTTTCTGCTTGCTGATGCGGTTCGGGTTGCCGAAGGTATAAACCTGTTCGAGGAAGATATTGGTGAGTCCGGTCAGTTCGGAAAGCACGCGATTGGCGGCTTCGTCGAGGGTTTCGTCTTCGTAGATCAGGTTGCCCGGCAAGGCCATCAGATCGTCTTTGATCTCGCTGTTACCTGCATGACGTTCAATCAGCAACACTTCCAATGCGCCTTGGTCAAAGCTGAATATAGCACAATCTACCGACACATTGGGGTTAATCTGATGCAAGGTCATCTTCCGAAGCTAACTTGCCGCGAAGATAGTTCAGCCTGCATTTTTGTTACCAGGATTGGAGAATACCGGCTGTTTTTTTGGTGTTCGTGTATAAAATACACTAAGTTTGCATGAGACCTCATCATGATAGCAGTAGCGGAAAGCGGATCGACGAAATGTGACTGGCTTCTCACGGAGAACGGAGAGATACTGGCCGAGACCCATACGAAGGGCTTCAATCCATTTTTTCACAGTGTGGAATTCATTGCCGAAGAACTCGCCGGCAATCCGGTTTTATCGGCCCATGCCGACAAGATCACGAAGGTGCATTTTTACGGCGCCGGTTGTTCGAGCGAGGAGCGCAACGAGATCGTCATGCGCGGACTGCTGAAGGCTTTCCCGCATGCGGCCTGCACGGTAGGGCACGATCTGCATGCGGCGGCCTATGCCACCTATACCGGCGAGCCCGGCATCGTGTGTATCCTCGGCACGGGCAGCAACAGTTGCTATTACGATGGCAACGAGATCACGGAAGTAGTGCCTGCGCTGGGCCATATGCTGGGCGATGAAGGCAGCGGTTCCTGGTTCGGAAGGAAGCTCTTGTCGTCTTTCCTCTACCACCGCCTGCCGGCTGATATCGAAGCCGCATTCATCAAGGAATACAACCTGAATAAGGAGGAAATATTCCGCCGCGTGTACAACATGCCCGGCGCGAACGTTTTCATGGCCTCCTTCATGCGTTTCCTCTCGGGCTTCAAGAACCATCCCTGGGTGGAGCAGCTGGTCGAAGAAGGTTTCCATCATTTTGCCGAGATCCACATTGCCTGCTATCCGAACTACCGGGAGGTGCCGGTGCATTTTGTCGGCTCGGTGGCATTCCATTTCAAGCACGTATTGGAACGTACGGCCGCACAGATGGGCTTCCAGGTTGGGGTGATTGATGCCAAGCCGGCTTATTCGCTCTTGCGTTATCACATGAATCAGGAGACAAGGACCAACGATCCGGCCAGCGTTTGATGTGGAAGGCTGTCATTTTTGATCTGGACGGCGTCATTACCGACACGGCAGGTCATCATTTTGCCGCCTGGCGCGAAATCGCCGCGGGCCTGGGTTTCGACCTGAGCGAAGAAGTAAACGAATTATTGAAGGGCGTGAGCCGGCGGGAAAGCCTCGAGATCATTGCCCATCAAGCAGGCGTCAGCCTTGAAGAAACGGAAATACAGCGTTTGCTGGAAACCAAGAATGCGCGTTACCTGGAACTGATTGCCGCGCTGAGTCCGGCCGATATCCTGCCGGGCGTCTTGCCTTTTCTGGATTACCTGGATCGCAATGGCATCGCATCGGCTATCGGCAGCAGCTCGAAGAATGCGCGTTTCATTTTGGATCGGATTGGTCTGACGGAGCGCTTTCAGGCCATATCCGACGGAACACGCATCTGCGAAACCAAGCCGCATCCGGAGGTATTCCTGCTGGCTGCGCAAGAATTGGGCATCGCTACAAAGGAATGTCTGGTTGTGGAGGATGCTGCCGCCGGAATCGAAGCCGGAAGGCGCGCCGGTATGCGGGTGTTGGGTGTTGGCAAGCCGGAGCATTTGGCCGGAGCCGACGCGTACGTGACCAATTTATCTGCTGCCAACGCGGGCCTGCTTCGCACCCTCTTCATCTGAGTATCTGATTGCATGAAAGATTATATCCGCATTCACCCCTGGGAGATCCGCGAAGAAGGCTGGAATCCGCAACTGAACCGCGTTTCGGAAAGCCTCTTTAGTATTGGCAACGGCCGCATGGGCCAGCGCGGCAACGCAGAAGAAGATTTCAGCGGTGATACACTCCCCGGCTCGTATATCGGCGGCGTATACTATCCCGATAAGACGCGTGTTGGCTGGTGGAAGAACGGTTACCCGGAATATTTCGCCAAGGTGCTCAATGCCTTGCGCTGGCAGGCTATCAGCCTGAAAGTGAATGGATTTCGCATTGATCTGGCATCCGAACATTGCCGTACCAAGGTATTCCGCCGTAGCCTGAACATGCAGGAAGGTTGGCTGGGCCGTATGTGGGAATTCAACCTGCCCGACGGCACCGCATTGCGCATCGAATCGAAGCGCTGCTGCCACATGGAACACAAAGACCTGGGTGTGCTGCAATACCGCATCAGCAGCGACCGGAAGATCCGGGTGGAAGCCGATATCTATCTCGACGCCGATGTGCGCAACCAGGACGCCAACTACGATGAAGTTTTCTGGGAAGCTCACGAAAGTGGCATCAGCAGCGGCCACATGCCCTGGCTCCGTCACCAGACGCGCAAAACCGGTTTCCGCGTCCTGGGTGCACAGCGCTGCCGTGCGGCGATTCAAGGCCGTTCGCAATCCCTGACTTTTCATCATCAACCCCTGCGCGCGGGTGCCTTATTGGACTGTGAACTGGAAGCGGGATTGGTTTTGGATATCGAAAAGTTCGCCGCCGTTTTGAGCGACCTGCACCATGCACCGGATGCCTTTGTTTCTGCGGCCGAAAAGTTGCTGAACAGCGCAGTGGAGCAAGGCGCCGAAGCCCTGTTTGAATCGCAGGCTGCAGCCTGGGCGCGCATCTGGCAGGAAGCCGATATGGAAATCGAAGGCGATGACGCTGCGCAACAGGGCATCCGCTTCAATATCTTCCAACTTTTCCAGACGTATACGGGCGACGATGCCCGACTCAATATAGGTCCCAAAGGCTTCACCGGCGAGAAATACGGCGGCAGCACCTATTGGGATACCGAAGCTTATTGTCTGCCGTTCTACCTCGGTTGTGCCGATCCGTCGGTAAGCCGCAACCTGCTTTTGTACCGCTACAAGCAGCTCGACAAAGCCATCGAAAATGCGCAGAAGCTCGGCATCGGCAAAGGAGCAGCCTTGTACCCCATGGTGACCATGAACGGGGAAGAATGCCACAACGAATGGGAAATTACGTTTGAAGAGATCCACCGCAACGGCGCCATCGCCTACGGCATCTATGATTATGTGCGCTATACGGGCGACGAAGCCTATGTGCCCGCTTACGGACTGGAAGTGCTCATCGCCATCGCGCGTTATTGGGCGCAGCGCGTGAGCTGGTCGAAGCCGCGCGGACAATGGGTGATGCTCGGCGTTACGGGTCCGAACGAATTCGAGAACAACGTCAACAACAATTGGTACACCAATTACCTTGCGGCCTGGTGCCTGCGCTATGCGGCGGAGCAACTGGAGCTGGTGAAGCACAAATACCCCCAGGACTGGCAGCGGATTGCAGCGAAAGTCGGCTGGAACGATAGCGAAACAGCGCGCTGGGCTGACATTGCATCGAACATGTATTACCCGACCGATCCGGAAAGCGGTTTGTTCCTGCAGCAGGACGGTTTCATGGACAAGGAGCTGATACCTGTTTCGGAGCTGTCACCGGCGGAGCGGCCGATTGTGGAGCATTGGAGCTGGGACCGCATCCTGCGCAGTTGTTACATCAAGCAAGCCGATGTGCTGCAAGGTTTTTACTTTTTCGAAGACGACTTCGACCGCGAAACGCTGCGCAGGCATTACCATTTCTACGAACCGCTTACCGTACACGAATCGTCGCTTTCGCCATGTGTGCACAGCATCCTGGCGGTAGCGGCCGGATTGCCCGACAAAGCATACGAATTCTACCTGCGCACGGCGCGGCTGGATTTGAACGATATCAACAACGACACCCGCGACGGTTGTCATATCACCTCAATGGCCGGCACCTGGATGACCATCGCCAAAGGGTTTGCGGGGATGCGCGTTCGCGGTCAGCATCTGCACTTTGAACCTGCACTTCCCGCTGCCTGGCAACGCCTTGCTTTCCAACTGCGCTTCCGCGGAAACGTACTGCGCATTGCCTTGCGCCGCGGTGCGCATGAATTGCATAACCTGGAAGGTGGTGATATCACGGTATTTGTTTCGGGAAACAAAGTGCAGGTGCCTGCCGGGTCTAAAGTCCAATTGGCATGAGATCGCATGTTCTGATTCCGGTTGTTTCAGCGATTTTGCTCATGGCCGCATGCCAGGTTTCGCGCAGCGGCCTGACGAACGACGGCGCGGGCATGTTGCTTCCGCCTTTGCGCATGCAAGGCAATGGCCAGGTTTTCGATACCCGTTCGCTGTTTATGAGCGGAAAGCCGGATGCTGTTCAATACAACAATCAGGTTTTTCGTGGAGACTCCGTGCTGTTGCCGGCTCCGGATGATTTTCTGGCAGGGAACCTGTCGGCCACAAAAAAGAATGGCAAGGAACAACTCGATTTGCCGGTTTTGGGAAGTTTCAGCCGGGAAACCGTGCTTGAATGTCCTGGCGCCACGCATATCAAAGGCGAATTCAATGCCTGGGTTCCGCAAGCGATTGAGAACGGCCGGCTCACCCTGCGCCTCAAGCCCGGAACCTATGCCTGGCAAGGATTGAAGAACGACAGCGTGATCTTGCCTCCGGGCGCGGCCACGGTAAGCAATGGCATGGGCGGTCGCAATGCCTTGCTCAAAGTTGCCGGAGCAGACTACAAGCCACAGCTCCGCGCCCGTTTTGAAAACGATTCGTTCAGCATCTTGCTGGAGAACCTTCCTGCCAGCCTTTCTGCCCGGATCCTGGTGTATTGGAATAACCGGCTCATCCAAACTTACGACGGCAGCGAACGTCTTTTGCAACTGCCCTTGCCCAAAGAAGCCGGAACGGCGCTGTACAGTCAATTGCGCGTTTTTGCCGCCACCTCCGATGCCCTTGCCAACGATTTGCTGCTGCCTTTGTACAAGGGAAGACCGATAGAAGAAAGGAACTGGAAACCGACCCGTGCAAACCGCCATGCCATGGTAATGTACTTTGCCATGGTGGATCGTTTCGCCGACGGCAATCCTGCCAACAACAAACCCTTGAAACACCCGCAGGTAACGGCCAAAACCAATTTCCATGGCGGCGATATGGACGGCATCAGGGAAAAGGCGAAATCCGGTTTCTTCGACGATTACGGCGCGCTGTGGGTGAGTCCGCTCAGCCGCAATCCCGACAGTGCCTGGGGCTTGTTTTCAGATCCGAAGGTGAAATTCAGCGCCTACCACGGTTACTGGCCTGTGAGTTCTACGGAGCCGGACCTGCGCTTCACCAGCGGACCGGTTTTGCGCAAGACGCTGAAAACGCTTCATTCCCGCGGATTGGATATATACCTCGATTACGTGGCGCACCACGTGCACCTTGAGCATCCGGTTTACAAGGCGCATCCCGACTGGGTTACTTCTTTGTATTTGCCCGATGGCAGTTTGAATACCGAGCGCTGGGACGATCACAGGCTCACCACCTGGTTCGATGTTTTCCTTCCCACCCTCGATCTTTCCCGTCCGGAGGTAGCCGTTCCCATGGCCGACAGCGCGCTGGTATGGCTGCAGAAATACCGCTTCGACGGATTCAGGCACGACGCCACCAAGCATATCCCTGATCTCTATACCCGCACCCTCACGGCGAAGCTGCGGCAGGAAATCACCGCTAATCGCAAACGCCCGGTTTTCCAGATCGGTGAAACCTACGGATCGCCTGCGTTGATAGCTTCCTATGTTGGTCCCGGATTGTTGGATGCCCAATTCGATTTCAATCAGTACGACGCCATGGTGCAGGTTTTTGCGCGGAACGCATCCTTTCTGCGCCTGCAAGACGCCTTGCAAAGCAGTCTGGATATGTACGGCAGCCACCATCTCATGGGCAATATCACCGGCAATCAGGACAAACCGCGTTTCATGAGCCTGGCTGACGGCAGCATTCCGGATAACATGCCCTGGGATTCTACCAAAAGGCTCGGGCATGAACAAACCATCGGTCTGAAGAACGACAGTGCCTATGCGCGGTTCCTGCAGTTTTACACCTGGCTGATGGCCATGCCCGGCATACCGGTGGTGTACTACGGCGACGAAATCGGCATGCCCGGAGCCAACGACCCCGACAACCGCCGCCCGATGGATTTTGGTCCTTACAGCGGCAAGCAAGCGCAATTCCACCGGCAGGTAAAGGAGTTGGTGAAACTGCGCCGCCGGAACCTGGCGTTGGCTTATGGCGAAACCCGCATTATCCACGCATCAGAAAACCGCATCTTGCTGGAACGCGATTACCTCGGGCAGCGCACCTATGTCGCCATCAACCGCGATGCAGCTGCCTGGGATCCGGCTACACTCCTTCCCCGGACGGACACTAACGAAGTTTGGTGGAAAGGCAGCATGGAAACAGAAAAATCTCCCGGAACGCAGATTCGGTCCGGCGAATCCATCATATTTGGTCAAACCTTCAACATCAAACCCTAAACAAACCCGCATGGCAAATCAGGGAAAGCCCCTCACCATTCAAAATTTCCGCAATATCCTTCGCCTGATGCGCAAGGGAAAGGAGCAGGCAGTTGCACCCATGTCGACCATGCAGGTGCACCGTTCACCGCAGCAGGAATGGCTGAAGCGCGTTTTGGTCATAAGTCTCGGATTGTTCGGTAGCAACGTTTTCGCGCAAAACACCTCCAATCCATTGCTCTACGAAGTAAACCTCAGGCAGCATACACCAGAGGGAACGATTGCCGCTTTCCAGTCACAACTCGACCGCATGACTGCGTTGGGTGTTGACATGGTCTGGCTGATGCCGGTGCAACCTATCGGAGAGCGGAAGCGCAAGGCGAAGGGCGATTTGTTCGTGGAAGATATTGCGGATACCAGCCTGCGCAAGCTGTACCTCGGCAGTCCGTATTCCATCCGCGACTACAGGGCCGTGAATCCTGATTTCGGGACTTTGGATGAATTCCGTGCGTTGGTACAGGCTTGCCACGAACGCAAGATCCGCGTTATTCTCGATTGGGTGGGGAATCACACCGCATGGGATCATCCCTGGATCAGCATGCATCCTGACTGGTACACGAAGAATGCCAATGGCGGCATTACCGATCCGCTAAACGAGCAGGGGCAGAGCATGGGCTGGACGGATGTGGCCGACCTCGATTACAGCAACCGCGCGATGCGGAAGGAGATGATCGCTGCCATGCGCTACTGGCTGGATAGCACCGGCATCGATGGCTTCCGTTGCGATGTGGCGATGAGCGTTCCCGCCGATTTTTGGGAAGAAGCCAGGAGTGCTTTTGCCGACTACAAAGACCTTTTCATGCTGGCCGAATCGGAAGAGCACGATATGGCGCAGTTCTGGGGAACCAAGGCGATGGCTTCAGGTGCAGAGCGTGCGAAAGGCGCCAACGGTCCGTTCAATGCTTATTATAGTTGGGAACTGCATCACCTGCTCAACCAGGTAGCGAAGGGTAAGGAAAAAGCGTCCGCCATTGGTCTGATGGTTGACCGCAAGCTGTTGCGTTTTCCGGCCGGTGTTCAGCCCATGAATTTCATCACCAACCACGACGAGAATAGCTGGAACGGAACGGAATTCGAACGCATGGGAGAGGCCTGGGAGCCGCTGGCTGTGCTTACTTACACCTTGCCAGGTATTCCATTGTTGTACACCGGCCAGGAGTTTGGCAACAACCGCAGGCTGCGTTTCTTCGAGAAGGATACTGTGCAGCCGCAGGAGAACTTCCCATATACTGAGTTCTATACCGGGCTAGGTCGGATACACAGTTTGTACCCCGCTTTGCATGCTGCGAAAGGCGCTTATTTCATGCGTTGGGAGAAGACCGGCAATGAAAATGTGATTGCGTATACACGCAGTGCACCAAGGGGAGCCTCGCAACCAGAGGATACCAAGGTTTGGGTCATTATCAACCTCAGCGAGCACCCGCAGCGTATCAAAGCAAAACAGCCCGCGGGGGCTGTTCTGATGCACAAAGGTGCGGTAAAGGGTAAGAAGATGGAACCCTGGTCGTACAGGGTTATCGCGGTGCAGTAATCAGCAGCCGCCCGAGTTGAAGTGGTAGATCATTTTGTCGTCGATGGCATCGTCTGAATTGACGAGCCCCGGTTTCACGATCTGGTATTCGATGCGGATGATTTTCCTGCCTGCCGGTATGGTAAACAGTTTTTCAGGCATGATGCTGAACTGGAAGATGCCTGGTGCTGTCTGGCGCATTTTCAACTGGGGGAAATCGCCTGCGCGTTTCGCGTTTGCGGCAACCCGGTAAACACCACCCAGATCGTCATAGGCAACGGGATAAACGTAGAGATCGGTGGCATTCTGCATGCTTATTTTTTCTTCTACGGTA
>CANHTS010000064.1 GCA_947463435.1 Flavobacteriales bacterium
GTATTTCCGCTTCCAAAGTGTCCAAATTAACACCGGCAGCACAACCGTGAACTTAAATAGCGCCAATCCCGCCAGGCAACCTGCAAGGATATTCCTGCTTTTCAAAGCCGCAAACCAGGCACCGAGGCTCAACGCCAGGGCCAGGAAAGTTGGCTGCCCGACGGCAATTGCGTTGGAACTTCCTTTCAATGCCAGCATCAGCAAGACGATGGCCATCATCGGCACAGCATGACCAAAATGTGCAAGTATGCGCTGTGTGAGCCAAACGATAGCTGCAGCAGAAACTATGACCAGCAGCAGATTCAGCAACCAGGCTTTTTCAAAAGGCAATATGCCCAGGGGCAAATACAAGGCATAGGCCGGTGGCGGATAAATGGCCGGCATTTCCGCACTTCCCGGAACCAATCGCGCGCTGTCGAAATCAACCGATTTGCGCCATTCGCGCTGCATGGCCTGCCCGTCCAGCGGATTTATTCCTTGAGACAAGAGCCGGGCTCCCGTCCATGGTACCCGCAAGTCGTGCGACTGCTGCGGCGATGGCAAATGCACCACCCAGCGCGCCATTCCAGCCAGGGCGAACAGGCCCAGCAGGCAGAGGCAGAGCAGCGGAATACGTTGTTGGGTATGCATCGGCGCGATCAAAATTACGGCCAGAATTCCACCCCGGGAGAAGCCGCCTTGCGGAAAGGCTTAACTTTGCCGTCACATGCAACCCCTTGGGAAACTGATATCCATCGGCGGATCGGTGGACAAAGGCACTGAGCCGGAAAACCACTACAAGAGCCACAGCAATATCCATTTCTTCGCCCTTTCCATCCTGAAGCGCATCGTAGCCGAGATCGACGATGAAAATCCCATCATCGAAATCATCACCACCGCCTCCAGCATACCCGAGGAAGTAGGGCAATCGTATATCGAAGCTTTTGGCCGGGTGGGGAATAACAGGACACAATTGTTGCATATCCGCAACCGCGAGGAAGCCATGCTGGATGAAAACACCGAGCGCATCCGCAAGGCCGACGCCGTGATGTTCACCGGCGGCAACCAGCTGCGGCTTACTTCCATCTTCGGCGGAACCGATATCATGAAGGTATTGCACGAGCGCTACCAGCACGAAGCCGGATTTGTAATCGCCGGCACCAGCGCCGGTGCCATGGCCATGAGCAATACGATGATCTACCAGGGCAGCAGCCACGAAGCTTTGCTGAAGGGAGAGGTGAAAATCACAACCGGACTGGCGTTCATGAAAGACGTGATCATCGACAGCCATTTCGTTCAGCGCGGCCGTTTCGGAAGGCTGGCGCAGGCAGTGGCATCCAATCCGGCTTGCATAGGCATTGGTTTGGGTGAGGATACGGCCGTGGTGGTGACTGCCGGGTATCACCTGGAGGCCATCGGTTCGGGTTTGATTGTGGTGGTCGACGGCCACGAGATGCGGCATACCAATATTACCGAGATTCCCGACGGAACGCCCGTTTCCATTGAGCGGCTCCTCGTGCACATCATGGCCCAGGGCGATGTCTACGACCTCAATATCCGCAAATTCAGCGGCAAACGCCTGGAGGTCCAGGCCGCAGAATAGAGCGAAGACCCGCCGCGTGCGTAAGGCGCCAGCCACCGTCCCTCGTGTCCTTATCGTCCTTTTATGATATGCGACCCGGAAGGCCGGGTCGGGGTTCGCAATTTGCGCGGAATTCCTAGAATATGCGACCCGGAAGGCCGGGTCGTTTGGAGCGGCGAATTCGGAGATATACTCACTGCGCATCTTTTACAGCGTAGCCGAGGCCTTAGCCGTGCGGTGCCTGCCACCGTAGTTTTTGAGGAAAATACGCGTCGCGACTAGCTTTTTGGTTCTTTTTGGTGATGCAAAAAGAACGGATGGAAATAAGAGTTTAGTTATACGATGCGATTAATCGCAGCACTAACAGCCTGGAAGTCTCCCCCCAGCCACTGTTGCAAACACCCCCTTACGCCTTCCGCAAGGTAAACACGCTCACCTCCGGATGCATGCCCAGACGGCCGGGGTAGCCGAGGTAACCAAATCCGCGGTTTACATAGAGGTAACGGCCGTTCTCTTCGTACAAATCGAGCCATTCGCGGTACATATACTTTACCGGACTCCAGCGGTAGTGCTTCACGTCGACACCGAATTGCATGCCGTGTGTATGGCCGCTGAACGTGGCCTGAATGGGCAACTTGTGATCTAAGACCTGCGCCTTCCAATGGCTCGGGTCGTGCGAGAGGAGCAAACGCACCGGCGCAGATTCCGTTCCGGCCAAAGCCTTATCCAGGCGGCCGTATTTCGGGAAACGCGCCTTGTTCGACCAGTTCTCGACGCCGACAATCGCCAGGCTGCTGTCGCCCTTCGTTACCAGCTTGTGCTCGTTGCGCAGCAGCTGCCAGCCCATATCGGCATGCGTTTTGGCCAGCTTTTCGAGATTGGCTTCCTTGGCTTCGGCACTGGGCCAAACAACATAGTCGCCGTAATCGTGGTTGCCGAGGATACTGAAAACACCCAGGGGCGCACTGATGCGGCCGAAAAGCTCCTTCCAGTCGTCCATCTCGTCGGCGCGGTCGTTTACGAGGTCACCGGTGAAGAACACCATATCGGGTTTTTCTTCGAGCACCATGTTTACGCCCCGTTCCACGGCATTGTAACTCCAGAAGCTGCCGGCGTGGATATCGGAGAGCTGTGCGATCTTCAATCCGTCGAATGCATCGGGCAAACCGGCAATGCGCAGTTCGCGGCGGCGCACCTTGTAGTTGTGGGCGCCTTTGACGATGCCCCAGGTCATGGCGGTTACCAATCCGCCACCGAGCAACAACCCGGCCTGCGAGAAGAATTTCAGGCGGTCGATGCCCTTGGTGCGGCTGGGGTTCAGCTCGCCTTCACCGGAAAAGGCATTGGCCCAGATCCAGCGCACGAGCCGCGCCGCATCGTCCATGATGAGGAACAGCGCCCAGACGATTTTTGCCAGCAGTACGGCAAACGTAAAGGCGAAAATGAGCTGCATCGTCGCCCGGTGGAAATTGATAAGGAAACCGAAGCGCAGGGCGACGAAGAGCAGGAAATTGGCTGCTGTAAAGCCCCAGTACACATCGCGGATGATGCGCTGCGCACGTGGACTCATATTGCGTATCAGGAAAGACACACCCTGCCATACGTAAAAGTCGATGGCGAGGATGATCGCGCTGATGATCAGGAAGGTGTATAGAGGCCTCACGAATAATCAAAGGAACAAAGCGAAGGCCGCTTGGTTCAGATGCTTCGACCGGAAGATGACTTTTTCGGCTGAAGCGCTGTTCAGCGTCCGGAGAATTTGGCGCCGCGCTTCTCCAGGAAAGCCTGGGTACCTTCCTTGAAATCTTCGGTTTCAAAGGCTTTACCGAATTCGAAGATTTCACGCTTGAAACCGTCGATGCCGCAGCGGTAGTAGTCGTTCACACAGTCGATTACCATGCGCACGGCACTGGGGCTTTTCGATGCAACCTTGTCAATTAGCGCCTTGGTGAAATCCATCAGCTCTTCCTGGGGAACAACATGGTTCACAAGGCCGGTCTGCAGTGCTTTTTCGGCGTTCATCGGGTCGCCGGTGAGGAGCATTTCAATCGCGCGGCCTTTGCCAATAAGTTGGATGAGGCGCTGTGTTCCGCCGTAACCGGGAGGCACGCCGAGGTTCACTTCGGGCTGTCCGAATTTGGCGTTCTGTGAGGCCACACGCAGGTGACAGGCCATGGCGAGTTCGCAGCCGCCGCCGAGGGCAAAGCCGTTTACAGCGGCCACCACCAGCTTGGCGGAGTTTTCGATGGCATTCATCACATCGTGGCCACCGGCGCTCATCTTGGTGCCTTCCATCACATCGAAGTCAGCGAACTCAGCGATATCCGCACCTGCTGCAAAGGCCTTGCTGCCCTTGCCGGTGATGATGATGCCTTTCACCGCCGCTTCCTGCTGTACGCTTTCCACGGCATGCCTTATTTCCTGCAGGAGCGGGATGTTCAGGGCATTCATTTTCGATTCGCGGTTGATGGTGATCACGAAAACCCCATCCTGGTTCTCGGCGAGTATGTGCTCGTATTGCATGGCTTGTGTAGAGTGCGGATTCAAAAACTGCGGTTCTTGCTGACCCATTCGCGGATATAATCTGCGATTTCACCGGTATTGGCTCCGGGCGGAAACAGCCTTGCCACACCGAGTGCGTTCAGGCTGTGGGCGTCTTCGTCGGGTATGATGCCGCCGCCGGTGAGGAGGATGTCTTTCACGCCTTCGGCTTCCAGCAGATCGAGGATGCGCCGGAAGACTGTATTGTGTGCACCGCTGAGGATGCTGACGCCGATCACGTCTACGTCTTCCTGGATGGCGGCGCGTACCACCATCTCAGGCGTCTGCCGCAGGCCGGTGTAAATCACTTCCATGCCGGCGTCGCGCAGGGCGGTGGCGATGACCTTGGCGCCGCGGTCGTGCCCGTCAAGGCCTACCTTGGCGATGAGAACGCGTATCGGTCGTTGGTTTTCGCTTGTCATTGGGTGCGGTGCAGTAAGAGGGCGTCTTTCTTCCTGAGTTGGCGGCTGCAAAATTCAGAAAAAGCAACGTCATCCATGAGATAAGTTTTCAATTCTCCTGTATCGCGCGACCGGAGCACCTTGTCGAGGGCTTCGCCGTGCGCGCCGTTGTAAAATCCGTACACATAAACATGCTTGCCTGCGTCGCGGATCACCTGCAGATCCCAGGCAGTCTTGCCGTTCTCCAGCGTGTCTTGCGTGCCCATCGCATAGAGGTTGCGGCCAAATTGGGTGAGCTTGAAATCGCGGTGCAATTGCAGGGTGTCGGTTTCCAGGCTGTCGCTGTTTTCCTTTTTTCCGCGCATCACGACGCGGTATTCGTCTACCTTGACACGGATGTCTTCCCTCTTGTTGCCTTTGTCGATGATGCGGTACTCGCCGCGCAGGTTCCAGGGAATACGCCCGTGTGCCTCGCCGGGCATGCGGTCGAACCAGGTGGTTCTGCAGCCGCCCGCCACCAAGGGCAGGAACAACAGCAAGAGGGCAGTTTTAGCGGAATACGTCTTCATTGTGGAGGATGCTGAGATAGTTGTAATAACGCTCCGCAGATACCGTACCGCTTTCGACAGCAGCCAGTACGGCGCAGCCGGGTTCGTTGAGGTGGCGGCAATTGTGGAAACGGCATTGGTTGAGGAGGGGGCGGAATTCGACGAAGTAATGGCCGATTTCGCGGGCTTCGAGATCCACCACACCCAGGTCGCGGATGCCGGGCGTGTCGATGATGGCGCCGCCTTCCGGGTCGTCGAGGAAATGCATCTCCGCAAACGTAGTGGTGTGCTTGCCTTTCTGGTGCTGCGCTGAAATGGCGCCGGTCTTGAGGTCGAGCCCGGGGATGAGGCGGTTGATGAGCGTGCTCTTGCCCGCACCGGAATGACCGCTGAGCAGGGTCGTCTTCCCGCGCAGCAAGGCCTGCAGCGGTTCAAGGCCCTCTTCGTGCAAGGCGCTGATGAGCATCACCGGATAACCGATGCGCCTGTACATATCGGCAAAGGCTTCCACTTCGGCCTCTGCGCCTTCCAGCAAATCGCATTTGTTGATGAGCAGCAAGGCCGGCACATGGTAGGCTTCGCAGGTTAGCAGGAAGCGGTCTATGAAGCCGGTTGAAGTGGCAGGCGCGGCCAGGGTGATGAGCAGGATCGCGCGGTCGAGGTTGGCGGCCAGTATCTGCCGCTGCCGGCTGAGGTTATTGCTGCGGCGGATGATGTAGTTGCGCCGGGGCTCGATGCCCGTAATCACTTCATGTCCCTCTTCGTCGTTGTTGCATTCCACCCGGTCGCCCACGGCAATCGGATTGGTGGTGTTCAGTCCGTCCAGGCGGAATTTGCCGCGGATGCGCGCATCGCAGCTGCTGCCGTCATCTTTGCGGATGCGGTACCAGCTGCCCGTTGAACGCACCACCGTGGCCTTCATCAGAACACGGCGCTGGCAATGCGGCGCGTGGCCTCGCTCTTGCCCATGGTGTAAAAATGGAGCACCGGCACGCCGAACTTCACCAACTCCTTGCACTGCTGGATCGCCCATTCGATGCCGGTTTCGCGCACCGCCTTCTCGTCTTTGCACTGTTCGATGGCCTGGCTGAGTTCGTAAGGAATCTCGAGGTTGAAAATTGCCGGCAGGGTCTGCAACTGCTTGCGGGTGGTGATGGGCTTGATGCCCGGAATGATGGGCACATTGATGCCGCGTTCCCGGCAGCGCTGCACGAACTGGAAGAAGCGGCTGTTGTCGAAGAACATCTGGGTGATGACGAATTCAGCGCCGGCATCCACCTTCCGCTTCAGGAAATTGATATCGCTTTCCATGTTCGGGGCATCGGCATGCTTTTCAGGATAGGCCGCCGCACCGCTGCAGAAATTGGTTACCGCCGCGTCGGTGAGCGCCTCATCGAGGTAAATCCCGTTGTTCATGTTGGCGATCTGGTAGATGAGGTCGAGCGCATTCTTGTTGCCGCCTTCCTCGGGAATGAAGAAGCGGTCTTCCTTGCGCGCATCGCCCCGCAGGGCGAGGATATTGTCGATTCCCACGTAATGCAGCTCGATGAGGGCGTTCTCGGTGTCTTCCTTCGTAAACCCTCCGCAGATGAGGTGCGGCACGGCGTCCACTTTGTAGCGCTGCTGGATCACGGCGCAGATGCTCACCGTTCCGGGACGCTTGCGGGTGATGACGCGGTCGAAGCTGCCATCCGTTCGTTTGCGCAGGATGAAGTCTTCGCGGTGATAGGTGACATCAATGAACGACGGATTGAAATCCATCAGCGGATCGATGCCTTCCCACAACTGGGCTACATTCCCGCCCTTGAGCGGTGGTAGTATTTCAAAACTGAACAGGGTTTTGTCGCCCCGTCCTTTGATATGATCGGTTATTTTCATGCGTTGTTCAGAGACTTACCTGCACGGTCTGGTTGCCTTCCACACCTTGCCTTTTGTATACGAGGGAAACAGTTTGCCCCTTGTTCAGTTTTTGCAGGGCAGCCATGTAATCGTTCACATTGAGGATGGGCGTATCGCCGAGCTGGAGGATGATATCGCCGCGTTGCAATCCGGCCGCAGCAGCGGGTTTGCCTTCGCTTACGCCGTCGAGCCGCAGGCCCGGACCCGGAAAGGCATAGTCGGGCATCACACCGAGGGTCACGCGGAACGGACTCCGGCCGGGAGAAACATCCTTCGTCTTGGTAAACGACGGCTTGTCGCCCTTGCCCGATACCTGCAGCAAACGGTAGATATAGCTGTTCGATTCGTACAGGCCTTCGTAATTGATTTTGTCGGCATCGTCAGACGGCTTGTGGTAGTCTTCGTGCTGACCGGTGAAGAAATGCAGCACCGGGATATCGCGGAGGTAAAAAGATGCGTGGTCGCTGGGGCCGAGGCCACTTTCCGTCGTGGCAATCTTCAGCACCGTGGTATCGGTCGGCACCTTGGCCAGCGCCGTTTTCCACTGCGGTGAAGTTCCGGTTCCGTTTACCATCAAGGTCTTCTTCTGCGGATCGAGGCGGCCCAGCATATCGATATTGATCATGAAGGCGATGTTCTCGACGGCCAGGGGGGAATGCTGCACGAAGAATTTCGAACCGAGCAAACCGAGTTCTTCGCCACTGTAAGCCGTGAAGAGGTAATTGTATTTCCGCATCTTCTTGTTGCTGCGGATGCGCTGCGCCAGGTCGAGCATGGCTGCTACGCCGCTGGCATTGTCGTCGGCGCCGTTGTGGATTTCGTTGACACCCGGAGCGCGGCTGCCGCCGAGTTCACCGAAGCCGAGGTGGTCGTGGTGCGCGCCGACCACCACCGTGTATTTGGCTTTCTTGCCGGGCAGCCAGCCGATCACGTTGTGGCCGGGTGCGGTGAGAGCGGTGATATCCACCACGATGCGGGCCTTCTGTGCATTCATCAGGTAATCGGTCCAGCCGAAGGTGTATAACACGGGGATGGACTGCGTCGCTGCGTCGCGTTTCAGTTCCCCGGAGGGTTTTTCTTTCGTATCGGGCGAAGGAATAAAAACCACCGCAGCAGCACCGGCCTTCGCAGCATGGCGCAGCTTCAGGTCGAGGTCTTCGTGCGCCTTGAAAGCGGAATGCGGATTGCGCTCTTCGGGCGATCCGAGCATGATCACGGCCAATTTTCCGTTCACATCTTTGCCTTTGTAGTCGTTGCGGCCCAGCGAATCGGCGATGATGCCGAACTGCAGGTATACGATGCCGGCTTCCACGCTGGCCTGGTTGGCACTGGCAGAAAGCGGATAGAATTCTTTGTTGAGGGGAAAGCTGTGCACCTGGTCATCGAGTGTGGCGTCGAAGGCAGTGCGGCCCCCCGCCAGGCGCAGTTTCACGATATCGAAACGCTGGAGCCAGCTCGTGTTGTTGTCGAGCAGGGGCTGCAGCTTCAGGTCGGCGAAGCGCCTGGAAATATATTGGGCGGATTTTTCTTCCCCCGGCCAGCCGGTCAGACGGCCTTCCAGTTCGTCGGATGCGAGGTAGCCGATATCTGCCTTGAATTGTTGGATGGCCGTTTCCCGGTATTTGTCGGGTTTCTGTGCCTGGAGCAGCCCACTTGCCGCGAAGGCCAGGGCGAGTAAGGTGAACTTTTGCTTCATGAAAAAATTTCCCAAAGGGTTTTGATGATGATGAGGGAATTCAGCACCGCAAATATACTGCGCAGCGTGGCCGTGGGGAGTTTCCGTGCCGCCTTTACGCCGACGGAACTGAATACAAGCACGCCGGCCGTCATGGGCAGTGCATAAGGCCAGACGATATAGTTGAACTGCGGGAGGTCTTTGAGGCAGGGCGCTTCGGTGGCCATGTACTGCACCAGGGCCGGCAGTGCCAGCAGGGGAATACAGCCGAGCGATACGGAAGTGGCTTTTTTGAGGTCGTAGCGCAGCAGCATGCGGAACAGCGGAACCATTACAACACCGCCGCCCAGGCCGCTGAGGGCCACGACGCAGCCGGCGAGCAATCCGACGCCGGCACTTTTCCAGCCTGCTTTCGGCTCTTCCAGTATACGACCTTCCGATTCCTCCTTCTTGCCGAACAGCATGTTGAGGATACTGAGCAGCATGAACCCGAGGAAGACGAGCAGGAATTCCTCGCGGTGGTACCAGCTGGAATGGTTGATGAGGTAGGAGAGGCCCCAGGAGCTAACCATACCTGCCAGTCCGGTAGCGAGCACCGCGCCGGGGTAGAAATTGCCGATGCGGATCTGCCGGTAGCTGCCTGCCAGGCCCGACATGGCGACTAAAAAGATGGAATTGGCAAGGGTGAAACGCACCAGCTCAGCGCTCGTGAGATTCCATTCGCTGAAGAGGTGGTTGAGGATGGGGATGAAAATCACGCCGCCGCCCACGCCGAGCATACCGGCCAGGAAGCCGCCGAGCGCGCCGATCAGCGGCAGAATCAGCCACCATATCCAGCTCATCTGCCGAGGATGCGGTTATAGCGCGCCGAATCCTGCAAAAGCCCCATGGCCTGCCGCACATCCGGATCTTCGTTCAGTCCTTTTTCATAGCCCGCGTTCTCGAAGTAATAGCGCCGGGCTATTTCTGCCTCTAGCTGGTATAGCAAGCCTTTCTGTTCCTCGCGCAGGCGGCGCATGAAATCGCTGCGCACCCGGGCGCCATCGGCCAGGGGCAGTGCTTCGTCGCCCAGGGCCTGTTTGCTTTGTTTGCGCAGCTGTTCGCTCCACCAGGCGCTGAGGCTGTCGGCCGCCATTTCGTTGAAGGCGTTCAGTTCGGTCTCGCTCAGGCGGAAGCGCGCCGCCGGCGGGATGCTGTCGTAGGTATTGCGGTAGCGGTTGGCGTATTCGAAGAAGATGCGCCGGTCGTTCAGGAGCTTGTAAATGCCTTTGTTCCAGGTATCGTCTACCACCAGATCGGGTTTCACGCCGCCACCGTCGAGCACGGTGCGTCCATTGCGGGTGCGGAAGGCGCGGCGCTGCGAATCGGGTATGCTGCCTGCGCTGCCGTCGCTGTTGCGCTTGCTGTAGTCGAGCAATTGGATGCAGCGGCCGGAAGGCGTATAATATTTGGCGGTGGTTACTTTTAATTGGGTGCGGTAGGGCAGGGGAAAGGTATTCTGAACGAGGCCTTTGCCGAAGCTGTTGCGGCCCACCACCACGGCGCGGTCGAGGTCTTGCAGGGTGCCGCTCACGATTTCGCTGGCCGAGGCGGAGCGGTGGTTGACGAGCACGGCCAACGGCAACTGCAGGTCGAGCGGTGCGTTGGCGGTTCGGAAATCGCGGTTGAGTCCGCCGGCGCGGCCTTTCGTGCTCACCACCAATTGGTCGCGGGGCACGAAGAGGTTCACGATTTCAACCGCTTCCTGCAGCAGTCCGCCGCCGTTCCAGCGCAGGTCGAGGACGAGCGACTGCATACCCGGATTTTTCTTCAGTTCCAGCAGGGCATTGCGCACTTCTGCGGCGCAGTTTTCACCGAATTGGTTCAGTTTGATATAGCCGGTCCGGCCATCGATCATGCCGAAATAAGGCACGTTCTTCACGCGGATTTCCTCGCGGGTGATTTGTTTGTCAATCGTCTTGCCCATGCGGTCTATGCGCAGGTTCAGGCTGGTTCCGGCGCCGCCGCGCAGCAGGTTGCCCACGGCATCGCGGCTCAGCCCTTTCAGGTCGCGGCCGTTGATCTGTCGGATGATATCGCCCGGGCGCACATCGGCTTTGGCGAAGGCGAAGCCCCCGTAGATCTCCGTCACCACCGGGTATCCGTTGCGCACTTCCACCTGGCAGCCCACGCCCGAGTATTCGCCTTCGCGGTCTATGAGCGCCTCTTCGGCCTGTGCTTCTGAATAGAACACGGTGTACGGATCGAGCCCGCTCAGCATCGCATCCAGGCCTTTTTTCATCATCTCACCCGGCTTCAGGTCGTCCACATAATGCGCGTTCACCTCTTTGTAGGCGGCGTGGAAGATCTCCAGGTTTTTACTGATCTCAAACAGGTCATCGGCTTGTTTCGCGGCTGTCAGCACAAGCGTGCCACCGGCGATGACCCACAGGAATCTGCGTTTGGGGCGAAGCATCATGGGGTAACAAAGATACGGGGTACTTGGCAGGGGCTTTGTTTGATTTCGGTGAATTCTGGGCAGTAGGATTGGGTTGGATTGGTTTTGGACAATGGTATCATTGTCATAACGCAACCCTCCATTAACCACGTTATTCCACGAATCAGCCGTTCTTTTTTCATTGCCAAAAAGAACCAAAAAGCTAGTCGCGACGCGTCTTTTCCTCAAAAACTACGGTGGCAGGCACCGCACGGCTAAGGCCTCGGCGGCGCTGTATGTTGTTATGTCTATGGATGAGGCATCTGCTACTCTGGGCATTGCGAATTATGTAATAGCCGAGGCTGAACCCGTGCTTACCTGCTGCTGGTGTTGAGGGCATAGCGCCTGCCGCCTTGTTTTTTACGTCAATCCGCGTAAGCGACGTCCCGTTCTGCGGGCATGCTGCCATGGCGTGTGTAGATTCTCATTGGCACAACAAAACCCTCAAGCGGCCACGATGATTCATATTCTAACTGTTCTTTTGGCATTGCCCAAAAGAACCAAAAGGCTAGTCGCGACGCGTATTTTCCTCAAA
>CANHTS010000065.1 GCA_947463435.1 Flavobacteriales bacterium
CAAAAGAACACATCTTTCTTCTGTGTTGTAAGTTTTGATAAATGTAAAAAAGTCCATACTTAAAAGAGCTAAAATGCAGGTGCAATATAGGCTTTCCGCGTACACCCCCAAAGCGATGTGGCAAGCATCAGACTTATCTGGCCAAAATATTTACACTTATAAACGTTTAATTTTTTGGATAATTAATCGTATCACGACACCTACCCCCACCAATCCCCCTCAATTCACAATACCAATTCTCAAGAAAATCCTCTTCCCGCCTGCATTCCCAGAATCTCATCTACAAACTTCCTGTCATTGCTCAACCTTGGCACTTTGTGCTGACCTCCAAGCTTGCCTCTCCTTTTCAGCCATTCATGAAAGGTTCCGGGCGCCATATTCCGCACTTTAGGCATCTTCAACGCCAAGTCACCTTGTCGCTTTGCTTCGTAATCGCTGTTGCACTGCTTCAGTTCCTGATCCAGCAACTCAGCAAACCGCGACAGATTATCCGGTTGAACTTCAAACTCCAACAGCCATTCATGTCCGGGCTCTGTATCGCTCATGTATACCGGTGCAGCTGTATATTCCTTTAGAACAGCTCCTGTTCCATTACAAGCAAACTGTACGGCGCGGTCGGCGTTATCGATCATCAGTTCTTCTCCGAAGGCATTCATAAACAACCGCGTCCGGCCGGTAATGGTAAAGCGATACGGAGCCACTGATGTAAATCGGATGGTGTCACCCAGTCTGTAGCGCCACAATCCGCTGTTGGTGGTGATGATCACCGCATAGTTGACGCCCGGTTCCACCTCTTCCAATGAAAAAACAGGCGGATCTTCATCGTCACCCATTTCTGCAGGAACGAACTCATAGAAGATACCATAGTCTGTCATCAGCAGCATCTCGCGAATTCCCGGCTGATCCTGCACGCCGAAAAAGCCCTCGCTCGCATTGTAGGTTTCCAGGTAGCGCATTCCGGAGCCGGGGAGCAGGGAAGCAAACTGTTCATAGTAAGGCACGAAGCTTACTCCGCCGTGGATATACAATTCAAGGCCCGGCCAGATTTCATGGATATGTTTGGCACCCGTCAACTCCAGTAGGCGGCGGAACAGCACCAGGGTCCAGGTTGGAACACCGGAGATACTGGTGACGTTTTCATGCATGGTAGCCAGCGCCATCTTCTCCACTTTCTCCTCCCAGTGTTCCATCAGTGCGATGCTCAGATCAGGGGTCTTCAGCATGCTGGCCCAGACGGGCATATGGTTCATCAGTACGGCACTCAGGTCGCCGTAGTAGGTATTGTCGTTATGCTGGCTGACGGAATGACTACCACCTATCAGCAGTGCCCGGCCTTCAAAAATCCCTGTTTCGGGAAATGCTGCACAATGAAAACTCAAGGCATCACGGCCGCCTTTGAAATGGCATTCTTCGAGCGACTCAAAACTGACCGGTATGAACTTACTCTTGTCTTGGGTAGTGCCGCTTGATTTGGCAAACCAATAGATATCTCCCGGCCAAAGCAAGCCTTGTTCGCCTTGCATGGTGCGCTCGATATATGGCTTGAGTGTCTCGTAATCTTGCAGGGGAAAACGCTCTTTAAACTGGCGGTAATTGCGGATAGATCCGAAATCATATTTCCGGCCCCATTCCGTATACCTGCCAGCTTCCAGCAGATTCTGCAACATGCGTTCTTGCACGGCAACCGGTCTGTGCAGTACATCGTCCAGACTTTTGAGTCTCTGCCGGAAATACCAGGATATGAGCGGACTTAATATCACCTTGCTTTACTGTGCTGAGCTCAGGCTTTCAAAAAACGACATTACCAACCTGAAAGTCGCATTGTAGCCATGCAAAGTTAATGTGGAGGGAACATCATACACATCGTGGTAGGCCGACCTAGGACCACTCAGGTACCAAAAAAACGAAGGTACACCGGCTTCTGTAAAGTAATGGTGGTCGGAATTGGCCGCTTTGCCACGCTTTCTGATCTCAGGCAAGTATTTAAACCTGCGATTCAAGGAGTCCAGCAGGGCAAATTCCGGTTGAAATACGGTTGCGTTTACTGCTGTCATACCCGTTTCTCCGCTTCCCATCAGATCAAGATTCAGCAGGAACCGGATATGGCTGAGCGGCAACTTTTTGTCGCGCACCATGGCTTCAGAGCCCAGCAAGCCCGCTTCTTCCCCTGCGAAAAAGACGAAAACCGTGGTATAGGGCAAAGGTTGCTTTGCAATCTCAGCGGCAAGATCCAATAAAAGCGCTACACCCGATGCATTGTCGTTGGCGCCTGGGTAAATGGCTTTGCCCATGCGTCCCAGATGGTCGTAATGCGCTGTGAGTACAAGCAAGGAATCCGGACGACGCGTGCCTGGAACTGAAGCCATCACATTGCGCGATGGAAAATCTGTATACGACTTTGTACGAACCTTCAATTCCAATCGGGCTTTATCTGACAATAAACTGTCGCGCACACGGATCAACCCGATGGGCATGCCGCCGGTACCTACGGACCAGGCCGGGAAACGGCTCGAAGATATGAGGCAAACTTCACCGATACGACCTGCATCCGAAGCCAGCCAACGCAGGATGGCCCTTGCCAGATGCGGCTTCTTCCAGATATCTTCCGGAATAACTGGGGTGGCATTCGCCGGTGGCAAGGTTCCGAGTTTCAGCCGATTCGTGTCCTCCGGACGAAAAAACTGCAAACTGCTGATCAGCTTGTAAGCGCCGGGATGCCAGTTTTCATCTACCTGATAATCTGCACCCGGCACAAGCAGATGCCCGTCAAGCCGAAGTTCGATGCGTGGAAAACTCAGCACCGGCATGGTAAACGGGTGGTAATAGCAACCCGACCAGCCTGAAACGCCATTCGCCTTCAGCGTTTTCACCAGATAATCAGCCGCTTTGTTGACACCATTTCCAACATAACCGCGCCCGGCCATTTTGCCGGAACACAAGACATCGATGTATTGTCTCGCCTTCGCACTGTCTTGGGCTGAAAGGAAAGAGGCTGAGCGGATTGTCAGCATGTATAGGAAGAATAGTAGTGCTGATCGTTGAACCATGGGAAGCAGTGCTGAAATATCCGTATTTCGCGAAGATACGTATGAGTGCACTTCCCAAACCCAGGCACAGGGGTGAAGAAATTTACCTCGATGGCGCCCGAAGCCGTTCTTATGAATTCTTCTTTTCTGTACGTGTAATGCTGCAATTCATCAAAGGGTTCCGCACCCTGCATTTCGCCGGACCATGCATTACCGTTTTTGGTTCCGCACGGTACAAGGAAGACCATGCCTATTACCGGATGGCCCGAACTGTAGGGCAATATGTGGCTGAAAAGGGATTCACAACCATGACCGGTGGCGGACCCGGTATCATGGAAGCTGCCAACCGCGGCGCCATCGAAAATAATGGCCGGAGCGTGGGCGTGAATATCCAGCTTCCAATGGAACAAGCTCCCAACCCCTACCTGGATACCCATGTCAATATCCGCTATTTCTTTATCCGGAAAGTGTTGCTGTTGAAGTACTCTTACGGTTTCATCGTCTTGCCGGGTGGCTTTGGAACAATGGATGAATTCTTCGAAACCCTTACCCTCGTACAAACCCGCAGCATCCGCGATTTCCCTATCGTGCTGATGGGAACCGATTATTACCGTGAACTGATGGAAGCGATCGACGACATGGTGAAGGAAGGAACCATTTCGGCCAATGACCTGAAGCTGGTGAAACTGACGGATGATCCCGCTGAAGCTGTCGAATTTGTCTCCACCTATGTAAAGAAAAACTACAAGATCAAGCGCCGCCGCCGTGCTTTCTGGTGGCTGTTTGAAGGGATGCGTTTTAAGGGAAGAACGTATTTCCCGAAAAGTGAAACCAAGGGCTGAACCCTATCAGGGTTTGGCTTGATGGTAATCCAACATTCTGCCGTAATTCTGCATCTGCCGGAGTATATGTTTCGTGCGCCGGGATGAAATCCGGCCGTCGATCTTCCAGTTCAACGGACTCGGCACGATGCTCATCAGGCGGGCACTCTGTGCGGCCGTAAGCTTCCGCGCACTGGTTTTAAAGTAGTGCCGGGCCGCAGCCTCCGCACCATATATGCCACGGCCAAACTCAATAATGTTCAGGTACACTTCCATGATTCGTTCCTTGCTCCAGAAAAGTTCGATGAGGGCTGTAAACCACACCTCCATCCCTTTCCTCAGCCAGCTTCTGCCTTCCCATAGAAAGGTATTCTTAGCGGTTTGCTGACTGATCGTGCTGGCTCCGCGCTTATCTTCATGGGTTTTGTTGTACTCAATGGCGGCTTGGATGGCTTCAAAATCAAAACCATTGTGTTCGATGAAGCGCTGGTCTTCACTGCAAACAGCTGCCAGCTGCAGGTGACCGGAAATGTCTTCCAACGCAACCCAATCCTTCTTCCAACCCGCAGATTCATCTGTTGCAACGGCTGAAGCAGCCCGGCTAACCATGAGCCAAGTGAAGGGAACTGGCACGAAACGGAACACAAAAACACCGAGCAGACTGGCCAAGATAAAATACAAGGCCAGCCTCTTCATCCACTTCCAGACAAAACGAAGGGCTATTGCTGCTGTTATTCCGGATAATCCGATTGCCATGCAGCGAAAATACTGTATGCCGCGCCAAGCTCAGGGAACCTGAAAACAAAGCGCTGTATTGAAGCTCCATGCTTCCGGTTTTCCCCCATCCCTCAAAGGAAAAGGCGATTGAATCCAACGGCATTCCATGCGCCATACCGCGGCTTCGCTGATTACATAGTCCGCGTTAAATGAATATGCACCGATGCGGGAACCTATGGATGTTTGAGCAGGGATTATGATTCCATTCGGATCGAGAAAAGTCTCCGCACGTGCGCTGAAAACCCAACCGTGTGGCAGGCGATGCTGCAGCACCACAGAAGCAGTTTGCCAGCTTCCGGCTTGTCGCTGCCAGCCAATGTCGTATGCGGCGTGAAGCGTCCAACGCGGACGGAAATCCCAGGCCATCCAGGCATCGTGAAACGCGCGCAGAACGCCAGGGTTGTCGCCTGGATTTCCGAGAAAGGAGCTGCTGTTAACCCGCAGTACCGGATTGAGCTGCAGCGTGAGCTGATGACCCAATGCCGGCCATACACCCTGCCCCGGCAAACGCATACGCTGCCAGCCGTTCAACACGTAAAGTCCTCCTTCCCGCTTGCCATTCGCACTTTTTCCCAACCAGCGCAAACCGCTTTCGTAATAGGGCGAATTGTCTGCCATCAGACTGCGCGTAAGGGTCGGACATTGCATACCCAAGGCCGATTCATTGCCTATGTGGGAAGGAAACACACCCGCTTCCAGCCACGAATTCCCGTTCTTCTTTGGTTTCCAGGCAAAGCGCGCTTCAAATACATGTCGGAGGTAACGCGGTTCGGTTGCCAGATTCGCCCTTGCATACGTACCATCCATGGCTCCGATACGCAGACTGGTGCGCTCGGAAACCCGCTCCAATTGCAACAAAGCCAGGTTGGCACTTGCCGTTCCGTTGCGGTTGTAGGAATACAGAAAAGCCGGACGATTCTCCGCTTCCCTCTCCCATTGAAAATACACTTCACCATAAGCGGCGAGCTTCCACCGGGCAGTATCTGAACCCATTACTTGTGGCAGTAAACCAATGGACAGCATCCAAAACAAGCTGCACTCAGGAGCCCGAAGGCGCTTCATCGTGTTCATCGTCAATATCCCCGAAAATCTCTTCCAATAAATCCTCAATGGTAACAATGCCGGCAGTTTTCCCATTATCGGCCAACACCACAGCCATGCTGCGGCGTTCGCGTATCAGCCTCCGCATGAGATCTCGCGCCCGCGTGGAGGTTCCTGCCACTGCAATAGGAAGTATCACATCTTCAATTTTACCCGGCTCATCAAACAAGACCATTTGATGTACATAGCCTACTATATGATCTATCGATCCGCGGTAAACCGGAATTTTGGAATGGGCACTCGCGATAAAGGCCCGGCGTAGCGCTTCCATACCACCTGTTTCATTGACGGCAACAATTTGCTCGCGCGGAACCATACACTGCCTGAGGCGGGTGTTTTTGAACCGGATGGCGTTACGCAGCAGCTCTGCATCCTTGCGCTGTTGCGGCGGCCCGGGATGCTCTTCCCCGGTTTCGTTTTTCCCAGTTTCGAGTGCAACAAAATGGGCAAAAGGCAGCTTCGCAACCAGTTGTTCCCATGGACTGAAATAAGGCAAGAGTCTGCCCAAGGCTTTTTCGGGCTTGCGGCGAATGAAGAAGGCGGGAAATGCAAAACCGCCCAGGAGCAAGAGCATGGCAGCGACAAGGGTTGACCAAGTGTCCGGAACCCAATTGAATTGGCTCCAGGCTACTATGAACAACAAGGCACCAAGCCACATACCGAGCAAAGCTGTCCAGCGCGTGAAAGCATAATGCATGTCGAGGTGCTTCAACCAACGCTGCCTGCGTTTATCGGATTCGAATAACAGTTCCGCCAGCCGAAGATCGGTCATGCGAAATGCACTGTTGAAGGATGTGCATAAAAACAACAGCGCCCAGCCGAGCAAAGCGAGGGTAATAAATACCCCGCTTAAGACATCCGGAAATGGGTCGGCAGCCATATGCAGGGTATCAAAGATAACAAAAAGGCCCGGCGGGACTCAAAGCCCGATTTTGCGCCGTCTTGCTTTCCGCGCCCTGAGGGTCATGAACAAGGAAACCAGGCAAATGGAGCCCAGTACCCAGCCCCAAAGAGAGCCAATTCCTTCGCTGTCGAAGCGGTGCGCCGCCTCAACGCCTGTTATTGCGGTGAGCGCTATCCAGAGAATTACGCTTATTTGTTGTTGAATCATTCTGAAGATTGATAGTTCCGCGGTAGCGGTTGATTTCCCATTCTGTGAAGGTCTGATTGGCCGTCATTCCATCGCCCATGATGATCTGTCCGGCCGTTGTAATCTGGACAAATTTATCCGTATAAATCCTGCCCGACTTTTGATCCCAATGCAATTCCTCTGTATTCAGACGTTCCCCTTTCACATTCAACACTTCCACATTGCGCCTGAGTATCACCTTCTTGCTTTCGTTGTAACTGATAGCATACTCTGAACTCAGGTAGCTTTCCACTGCGCCATCATTCCCATAAAAAGTTCCTTTCAACCCCTTGGGCATTTCCATGTATGGCTCTTTGGCCTGCTTGACCGCAATCATCAACGGCGCCTGCAGTCTGGCCTTCAGCAACCCTGAATCTGTATAGGTAATTTCAACTTGTTCTGCAGTTTCTTTTGCCTGTATGGTGTCACGGCTGCGCTTCCGCAACTCCTCATTGCTCAGGTCGGTACAAGCCGCGGCCAACAAAACTGAAATGAGTGTTCCGGAAAAGAAACGCCAATGCATTAATTGTATTTGTTGCGGTCAAACCAAACGTCGCCCAACGTAACACCAAGTTTCAGTCTGAGGTAGCGTTCGCGTGCGAGTCCGCTTTCCATATTTCCTCGTTCTATATATTCCAGGTTCAGGTGCAGTTGCGAACGGATTATACTGTTATCGAAATAACGACGGCTTATCGGAATACCTGCACCAAGTGTATAAGCTGTTTCGCGCACGGCAATCGGACCACCGGTGCCGATGAATTGATTTTGTGTCTGCACGCTGCGGTAACCAAAACGCCATTCGATGGGCGCCCGGTTGCGGTTGCGCATTTTGCGGGGTGCGGCATCGGGCCTGAGGCTTAAACCAAATGCAACTGTTTCCCGATTTGCAAAACGATTTCCGGTATAGAAAGCGCTGAATTGCTCCCAGTTCTCCTGCCGGTATTCACCACTCAGACGCAGTACGCCGGGCCGTTCAATGGTGTAGCCGGCAGCAAAACCATCGGGCAGGTTGACTGCTCCTTTTTGCGATTGGGTAAACAGCACGGTATCGCGGTAAGTTGGGAAGCCACCGAAGCCTGAGCTGTAGGTTCTGACCATGCGACTCTGCGATCCGGTGGTATTTCCATGCCAGGTAAGGCTTCCGCCAATTGTATGGCGCCATTTGCCGGTCATGGGCGACCAGGAGAAACCGACACGGTGTTGCCAGCCCTGGATATCGATATTGCGTTGGTCTTCAAAACGGACGAAATAACCGGTATCGCGTAAATCGAAAAGGCTGAAATCGCGGAGTTGACCAAAGAGATAAGAAGCCTGGTAACCAAGAGAGAAGTTACCTGCCACCTGGATGGCGTGGCCGAAGTAGGCGCGGTTGATGCCGCCCCCTCCGGTATGAAAAACGGTATGGTTCAGGTTGACGGTATCGCTGAGGGAATAATTGAAACCAACAGCGGAAACCGGCGCCAGCCCGAACTGGGTTGCCATTTGAAGTCGCATGAGGCGCGGGACAAGGTTGCCGATTGAATCTTTACGCTGACCGACAATTACCCTGCGGTTCATGGTGGGCATGGCAACACTGATGTAGGAAAATCCGCCGGTTGTCACATCGCGTTTTTTATCTCCTGCTTCGATACGACCAGTTGTTCCCTGAAATCCAAAATCGACCAACGCATAGCGAATACCGCCCATGGATGCCGGATTCAAAGGTGAGTAGCGGTAAGCTCCTGAAACAGCCTGGCTGATGCCGCCAAGGCCATTGAATTGGGCAAACTCTCCACCGCCCAGTTCACCGATTCCGAAGTTGGAATATGGACTTTGGGTTGTGTTTTGCGCCTGCAATCCGGCAACGGCCGGCAGAATCAAAAGGAGAGAAAGGTGGCGGAATCGCTCAAATGGCATGGTGTGTATTGATCAGGAAAAGTCCGAACAGGAGCAAATCCGGTTCTGCAAATATCTTCATTTGTGTTGAAAGCCTCAAGCCGGGAGCATCGCCGCCAGTGAGGAGGGTTTTTACGCCCGGGAAACGTGCACTTGTTTCTTCGACCCTGCCCTGGATTTCAGCGATGATACCACCCTGTACTCCGGCTCGGATGGATTCGTGTGTACTCTTACCCGGGAAACCGAAATCATCGGATGGTTCCAATTCCGGAAGGCGACCGGTGAAGTGATGGAGGCTTTGGAAGCGCATCCGCAGACCGGGTGAAATAGCCCCACCGCGGTAAATACGTCCGTTTTCGATCAAATCGTACGTGATGCATGTGCCGGCAGAAATCACCAGGATGTTTTCGCCCGGATATCGGTACGCAGCGCCACAAGCCAAGGCCAGGCGGTCGCTCCCCAGGCTGTCGATGCTATGGTAATCGATTTCAAGCGGTAAAGGAAGTTTACCTGAAAGGAGTCGAAAGCCGGGCAGCAAAAAGTCTTTATCGGCCAGCGCGCTCACGTTGGACACCATTCCCTTCCCAACTGCGTGCATCTGCTCAATCACCAGCTGTTGTTCGGAGTGGCTGTATGCCTGAATCGAAAGGCATTGCCCCTGCGCATCAAAAAGTGCAGTTTTGATTCGGGTATTGCCAATGTCGACGGCCAGCATGGTGCAAAGTTCCACCCTGAGACGCGAAACGCGTGCATCGGGTTACACGATCAACGCAATTGTCTGATTTTACCATGCGGATAAGCTTCCATCGCGCCTGCCGAATCTGACGTTATGGCCAAGCCTCGTTCGTCCACCGAATCCAGTTTCAATAGCAGTTGCGACCCATCCTCCTTCAGGAAAGTAGCATACTCACCACGGCACCAAAGTCGAGCATTGTAATCGGCCAAAATTTCATCCGGCATCAGTTCCCATTGCCGGTAGCGTGCTTTGACTGCTTGTTGAAGATGCGACAGCGCTACATCACGCTCAAAGGTAAGCCCACAAAGGGTATACAGCGAAGCCGCCCCTACGATTCCGCTGAAGTCTGACTGATTCAGGTTCAAGCCTATTCCTGCCACACAGGCATCCCAACGCTGGCCTTGCCAGATGTTTTCCAGCAGTATTCCGGCCACTTTCAGATCGGAAAGAAGAATATCGTTTGGCCATTTGATAGCCGGCGCAATGTGCAATTCCCCGGAACATAGCGCGGAGACACAATCCGCTGCGGCAAGCGCCATGGCCATATTGAGTAAAAATGCCCTTTCCGGCTGACTGAACCGCGGATAGAGTATAAAAGAACAGGTCAGGTTGGCGCCGGGTTCGCTTTTCCAGGTATTGGAGGCTTGCCCACGACCGGCAGTTTGGTCTAATGCCAGCACGACGCTAAACTCCGGTGGCCGTTGTGTGCGGACGAATCGTGTAGCTTCGTCGTTGGTGGAAGGGAGGCTGGGATAACGGAAAACCAAGTTTGGCAGCGGACTTTTGAAGGGTGTTAACGGCAATTGTTGTTACTTTGCCTATTATTATTGATGGCAAAGAAAGCAGATCAGGCGGATTTTCTGGCGCAGATAGCGGTACGCGGGCTTCAGGAGAAGAAAGGCATGGACATCGTGGTGATGGACTTGCGCAAGGTGAAGGGCGCATTTGCCGATTTTTTTGTGATCGGACATGGATCTTCAGACCGACAGGTGGAAGCTTTGGCCGATAGTGTGGAGGAAGAAATACGCAAGGCCTTGGGTGAAAAACCCAATCACCGCGAGGGCGGAGAGAAATCAGAATGGGTTTTGCTCGACTATATAAACGTGGTGATTCACGTATTCAGCGAGCAAAAGCGTCGCTTCTACGGACTGGAAGAATTGTGGGGTGATGCGGAAATCACCCGCTTCGAATAAAAAGTATTGCGCTAAATCATTTTCTTCCTATCTTTGCAGCCCGATTCAGATGGCCCGTTCGTCTATCGGCTAGGACGGCTCCCTTTCACGGAGCAAAGAGGGGTTCGATTCCCCTACGGGCTACGACAGCAAAGGCATTCGGATGATTCTGATGCTTTTGCCAAAGATAAACCGCGGGATGGAGCAGTGGTAGCTCGTCGGGCTCATAACCCGAAGGTCACAGGTTCGAGTCCTGTTCCCGCTACTAAGTACAAGTAAAAAGCCCTTGAAAATCAAGGGCTTTCTTGTTTTTCGGGTAGACCATGGGTAGAAACCTCTTCCTGAAAATGATCTAACCAGCCAAAACGGTAATTATTGTATACTCCGCCGTCGCCGATTGTAAATTGCTGTGACGATGGGAATTCAATAGAGTGCTAACCGACTGCATTAAACCCGAATCGCGCATCAGAAAATCGTCGTAAGGATGAAAATACTGGTCCCTTAGTTATCGGGGCAGGGATTGGAAGAACGAGATAACAGATTGATACCGGCGTCGTGAGTATGTGGTGAGATACGGAATAAGAGATAAATGTGGGTGTTGGCAGAACAGGGGGCGATGGGTTGGGAAGGGCTTAAGGCGGGAATGGCAGGAGATTTCACCGTTGGGCAAGCGGAAAAAACAGATTAGTCGGAAGCGTCCACTATATACGGAAGGTTCCAAGCCTTACTGACGAACAAACCGAACATTTGTTCAACTTTCTGATTTCCACTGTAGCGGCGATTGGTGAGGTAACA
>CANHTS010000066.1 GCA_947463435.1 Flavobacteriales bacterium
CACCGGGGCTTCCGTTAACCGATTGCTCGATATCATTCAGGAAAGGGTAGCCTTGCGCTGATACAAGTATGAAAGCCTTTATTCTCATTTTCATCGGAGCGGTGGCTCTGCTTTTCGGCGGACTGGGCCGCAAGGAACGCAGTCTCAGTCCTGCTGTCTGGATTCTGCTACTCCTGGCATTGATCGTCAACGCGCTGGAATACGCCGGCTGGCATATGGCCTGGGAAGAAGTAGGCGAGGGCATGCTCTCGTTCAGCCAGGGTGCTTTGGTTTATACTGGAATATTGATTCTGCTCACCTTGCTCGGAACCATGGTTTACCAGCCCCGCGAATCTGGCCGCAGTGCAGACGTATACGCACTGATGCTCTTCAGTTTGTGTGGCGCCATCGTGCTGACTTCGTTCTCCAGCTTCTTCACACTCTTCCTCGGTGTTGAAATCCTGAGCATTCCTTTGTACGTGCTGGCCGGTTACCGCAAGGAGCAACTCGGCGGCAACGAAGCTGCGCTCAAGTATTTCCTTATGGGTTCTTTCGCGACCGGAATCCTGCTTTTCGGAACAGCGCTGATTTACGGAGCTTCCGGTTCGTTCTCTTTGGAAGATATCGGACTGAAGTACATGCTCGCTTCTTCGCTCACCGGATTGAGTCCGATGGCGAAAACCGGTATCATGATGGTCATGGCCGGACTGCTTTTCAAGGTTTCTGCAGCACCCTTCCATTTTTGGGCGCCCGATGTATATACCGGAAGCCCGACGCGCATCACAGCGTTTATGGCGACTGTTGTGAAAGGCGCCGGCATCATTGCATTCTTCCGCTTGTTTACGCTTTGTTTTGGCATGGCAGACTATTTCTGGGGAATGCCACTGGCCGTCCTGGCTGCGCTTACAATAGCTGTTGGTAACCTCTCCGCACTGTTCCAGACTTCATTCAAGCGCATGCTCGCCTGGTCGTCTGTTGCCCATGCGGGATACCTGCTGATGGTGGTGCTCAACCATGCCAAACCGGGCGGTGAAGCACTGATCGTATATGTATTGGGTTACGGCACCGCTTCGCTGATAGCATTCGGTATTTACCGCTACGTGCACATGCAGACCGGAAAAGACGAAACGGCCAGTTTCAACGGATTGGCAAAATCGCATCCTTTCGTTGCATTCTGCATGTTGATCGCCTTGTTGTCTATGGCCGGAATTCCCGCAACTGCCGGATTTACAGGCAAGTATTTGCTGTTTTCATCGGTGTTTCACGATTACACATGGCTGGTGATTGTCGCTTTGGTATTCAGCGCCCTGAGCATTGCTTACTACTTCCGTGTCATCATGGCGATGTATTTCAAGGATCCCAATGAAGATGCGGTGACGCTGAGCCTTCCAATTTCGGTTCGGGCAGGGTTGATGCTGTCACTTTTGCTGGTATTTGCCCTCGGCATCGTGCCGATGTTCTTTACCAGGCTGATTTAAGTATTCAGTCAGCAGAAGCGAACATTATAGTTTAAACGGTTTTTGCCGTCAACGCTAGTTATTTACTCGTTTAACAGCGATTGTTTAGCTGCCTGCATTTTTGCCAGCTCTTCCACTTCCGGCTCGGGATACGCCAGGTTCATCGATTCAAGTTCATGCACGATGATATCGCAAACCATCAGGTTGCGTGTGCGGTTGTGGTCGGCCGGAATGACAAACCAAGGCGCGTGGGGCCGGGCTGTTTCACGGATGGCCTCTTCGTAAGCGTCCTGATACGCATCCCAGTATTGTCGCTCAGCAACATCGCGCGATGAAAACTTCCAGTTCTTTGCCGGGTCCTCAATCCGCTCGAGAAATCGTTTTTTCTGTTCTTCCTTCCCGACGTTCAGGAAAAACTTGAGGATACGCGTTCCATTGGCGGCCAGGTGTTCTTCCATGGCGCGGATGGCCGCATAGCGCTGTTCCCAGAAATCCGTGTCCAGATCACTAACCGCGCGCACTTCCGGTAAGCGTTGATTTACGATGAATTCAGGATGCACTTTGGTTACCAGTACTTCCTCGTAATGCGAGCGATTCAAGATGCCTATTTTTCCGCGTTCCGGTAACTCCCGATACACGCGCCAAAGCCAGTCGTGGTCCAGTTCGTGAACGGTTGGCGCCTTAAAACTGACCACATGGCAGCCTTGGGGATTAACACCGCTCATTACCGTGCGGATGGTGCCATCTTTGCCAGCTGCGTCCATCGCCTGAAACACAAGCAGGAGCGAAAGCCGGTCTTGCGCGTAGAGCTTGTCCTGCAAATCCTGCATCCGCGCCTGCATTTCTGCCAGGTATTCGGCAGCCTTTTCCTTGGAAACAGATTCCGGGTGTTCGCTGGGATGATCCTTTAAGCGGAATGCTTTGCCATCGGTGATGGCCAGTTGCTTGCGATCGAACAGATTCTTCATAATCAGAACATAAAACCCATGCGCAGAATTGGGTTTGCGATCGGGTAATCCGGATTCAGCGCCCACATGGCCATGATGTAGGCGCCGCGGCCGGGAAAATATCCACCGCCTACCAGCGGACTGTTGTACCAGATCCGGGTGCCGTTATCCGGCAGGCTCAGCGCGCTGTATTCAGCCTGCAGGAACAATTCACGGCTCACATTGTAGCGCCCGAAGAGGTTGCCGCCGAAAATGCTGAATTCATCGACCGGTATGGTATTGCGGTTGCGGATGTACGTGAAGTCAATCCCAGCGCCGGTTGTAAGGCGATCCGTAACCCGGTAACCAACAAAAGGTGCGGCCTGCACAAAAGTGTAGGTGCCCAGCCAAAGACCGACGTTTCCACCACGTATCCAACGGTTTTCTTTGGGCTTGCCGCCTCTGCCTGAGGGTTCATCCGAAGGCTCATCCTGCGCCATGGCCAATGCCGGTGTACTTAGAAGGGCACACAGGCATACCCGTAACAACCATTTCTTCATAAACTGTGCATTCAAATCTATTGGAATAGCGCAAATATCCCTCTAAACTTGCGCCGTATTTGACAGTGAGCATGAGCAAGGTGCATAATTTCTCCGCCGGACCCTCCATTCTTGCCCCGGAGGCGTTTGAAAAAGCGATCGAAGCCATCCGCAATTTTGCAGGAACCGGTCTTTCTATCCTCGAAGTATCCCATCGCAGCAAGCAGTTTGAGCAGGTGATGGACGATGCGCGTGCCATCGTGCGTGAACTGCTGCAGGTGCCCGACACCCATGAATCGCTCTTCCTGCAAGGCGGAGCCAGCAGCCAGTTTTACATGATTCCGCACAATTACCTCGGCACCAAAGCGGCCTATCTCAATACCGGCGTTTGGGCCAGCGGTGCCATCAAAGAGGCTAAACTCTATGGCGAAGTGATTGAAGTAGCCAGCTCTAAAGCGCAGAATTTCAATTATATACCCAAGAACTATGAAATTCCTGCTGACGCAGATTACTTCCACTGCACCAGCAACAACACCATATACGGCACGCAGATGCGCAGCTTCCCGAAAAGTCCGGTGCCCATGATCTGCGATATGAGTTCTGATATCTTCAGCCGGCCAGTTCAGGTTGCCGATTTTGACCTGATTTACGCTGGCGCCCAGAAAAACATGGGCCCTGCAGGTGTAACCCTCGTCATTTTTAAGAAAGACAAACAACCCGTTTCCGTTCGGCCCATCCCGTCCATGCTCGATTACCGCATCCACCTGGACAAGGAAAGCATGTACAATACCCCGCCGGCTTTTGCCATTCTGGTATCGCTCTACAACCTGATCTGGGTGAAAGAATGCGGTGGAGTGGCAGAAATGGAAAAGCGCGCCAACGATCGCGCGAGCTTGTTGTACGGGGAAATTGACCGAAATCCGCTGTTCAAAGGAACCTGCGCGGCAGAAGACCGTTCTCATATGAACGTTTGCTTCGTTTTGCAGGATGAAAATCCTGAGCTGGAAGCCAAATTCATGGCAGCCTGCAAGGAAGCCGGCATCAGCGGAATCAAAGGACACCGCTTGGTTGGTGGGTTCCGCGCCAGCATGTACAATGCCCTGCCACTGGAAAGCACACAGGCATTGGTGAACGTAATGCAAACTTTTCATTCCTGATTAGCCATGCTGAAAATTTTAGCCAATGATGGCATCGACGCAGCCGGTAAGCAAATGCTCGAGGCCGCCGGATTTGAAGTGGATACCAATAAAATTCCGCAAAACGAACTTCCGGGTAAATTAGCAGCCTACGACGTTTTGATTGTGCGCAGCGCTACCCAGGTGGATGCTTCGGTGATCGACGCAGGCACAAACCTGAAGCTGATTGCCAGGGCAGGCGTTGGTCTCGACAATATCGACGTCCGCCATGCCGGGCAAAAGCAGATTGGCGTTGTCAATACCCCGGCTGCCAGCTCTCGTTCTGTAGCAGAACTGGTCTTCGCGCATCTCTTCAGTGCTTGCCGTTTTCTTTACGTGACCAACCGCATCATGCCAACGGAAGGCAAGGAGCGCTTCAATGAGCTGAAGAAACAGGCTGCCAATGGAATTGAACTCTCCGGTAAAACACTGGGTATTATTGGTTTCGGCCGTATCGGACAAGAAGTAGCCCGCATGGCAGTGGGCCTCGGCATGGAAGTGCTGGTTTACGATTATAAGGAACGCAGCTTTGATCTGGTAATAACATTTCATCGCAATTATGCGATTAATAATTTCCAGATTACCCTGCAAGGCCGCAAGCTGGAAGATGTACTCGCGCAAAGCGATTTCATAACCCTGCATGTACCGGGCGGTGATGGAGAATTGATTGGTGCCAAAGAACTGGCATCCATGAAAAAAGGCGCCGGTATTGTGAATTGTGCCAGGGGCGGTGTGGTGAATGAAGCAGCTTTGGTTGATGCCATCGCTGCTGGTCAGATTTCATATGCAGGGGTAGACGTGTTCGAAAAAGAGCCACCGGTAAATACCGCCATTTTGGAAACCGGAAAAATCAGTCTTTCTCCGCATATCGGTGCCAGCACGCGCGAAGCACAGGAGCGTATCGGTCTGGAGTTGGCAGAAAGAATCATCGCATATTTCAGATAAAACGGGTTGATAAGGGTATTTCCAATAAAGGTAATCCGTCCGGAACCCGAAACCGTTTTGCAGGTTTCTACCCGTATTGGCGGTTCTGAATCCATCGAACATCTGACGGAAGAACTGGAAAGCAATCCCTTTAGCTACCTGCATGTAGTCAAACCCTATATCCACTTCGCGGATCCGGAACATCAGGAAAGGCATTTCCCTTTTGGCCGGAATTATTTCAGGCAACTGAAAGCACAAGGCGTATTGGTGAATGAACCAACGCGCCGCGCTTATATATACCGACAAACCGATGCCAAACAAGGCCGGGTGTACGAAGGTTATATCCTGGGTGTTTCAGTGTTAGATTACGATGAAGACAAGATCAAAAGGCATGAACACACACTCACAAGCAAAGAAAATAAGCTAGTCAAGCACATTGAAACCTTAGGTGCCATTGGCGAGCCCATGTTGCTTTGTCATTTGGGCGGACCTGGTGCTGAGATGCTTGAACAGGTACGCGGTGAACAATTATTCGATTTTGTTACTGAGGAAGATGGGTTGCGCCATGAAGTATGGTATATCCCGGAAGAGAAATGGGCTGCACTCGCGGCGAAGTTTAGTGAATTAGAATCATTGTATATAGCCGATGGACATCATCGGATTGCGGCAACAGCACGGTATTTAGATCAGCGTCTGGAGGCGGGTTTTGCCGAAGAAGACTGTGTGTTGATGGCCTATGTATTGCCGGCCGACCAATTGCAGATTAAGCCTTTTCATCGCCTGGTGAAACCCATGCCGGTTTTTGATGATTGGCAGCTTTGGATCCGACGCCTCGAACAGGGGTTTAGTGTAGCGTCATCCGCAGAACCGGTTTTCGGAGTGGAGCCCGGCGTCTTCGGTATGTATTCCAAGGATCATGGTTGGTATTTATTGCGGTTAAGGGAGGAGTACAGGCCGGCTGTTTTACCCAAAGCCCTGGACGTGGCCTGTCTTGAGTCGTTGATTTTCAAGGATATACTGGGAATAGAAGACAGCAAGACTTCAGAGGATCTTTCCTTTGTTCGCGGTGACATGACGGCCCGGGAACTGGAATCGCTCGTGGATTCAAAATTTGCCGTCGCTTTTACCGTGCATCCAAATTCTTTCAAGGAAATCAAGGATGTTGCAGACCGTCATGGGGTGATGCCACCCAAGAGTACCTGGATTGAGCCCAAGTTGCGTACGGGCATGATTATCCAGGAATTTTAATCAAGTAATTTACGTAGGTAATTAACACACGACCCCACAAGCCGTGCAATTCCTTGCTTATTAGTGAGAGTATTTACATATGTAACCCTTTGATTGAGCGACAGGACGGGGTTGACGCATATTGTCAAGCGCTGATTTTAGGTTAAGCTAATAAACGTTTTAAAACGTTTTTAAATGCTTATAATCAAGCTATTAGATAAGGTTAGGTGGATAAGGAAGGGAATGCAAGCAGACCGAAATATTGCGCCATAACTGCATGTTTTGACCCGAAAGTTGTCAATTCAAACCTGCTACTGCGCCGGATACTGAACTCAGGAGATGTGGATGGCTGATTATGAGTGATTTAGTCCTTATCAGCAGATATCAGACATCAATGAACCACTTGCGGAAGGCGCGCAAGATCCAGCAAGCGGTCTCTAAGTACCTGTGCCTTTTTACAACCGTAACCAAATGAATGATTACAAGTGTTAATGATTATGACCAGTGATATGCTTACATTTGTAAAATGGATATAGGGAAGCGCTTCATGGATGTATTTGCTTACAGCGGCTTAAGTCGCCTGGAGTTTGCTGAGCGACTGAAAATCTCGCCAGCTGTTCTCAGCCATATCTCATCGGGAAGGAACCAACCTTCGTTGGATTTGATTCTGGCTCTCAGGCGCGCTTATCCTGAAATCTCGCTTGACTGGCTGCTGTTGGGCAACGGAAACATGAAGCGCGGTCAGGCTGATAGCCGAGAACTTTTCTCCAGTCCTGTGACCATAGAGCCAGTGCCTGAACCACTTCCGGAATCCCCCAGACTGCCAGCACCAACTTTACAGGAGAAAAATGCTCCAATTGGGCAAGAAACAAAAGTTACAACTGTAAATGTATCAAGCAATGAAGCAGTTCTGCCTTCCGTTCACCATCGGGAATCCATATTGGCGCTGCGAATTGCACTGCAGATGCATCAGCAATGGATGGAACATCAGCTGACAAAGCTGGAGAATGAATTGAAAGGAGAGGAGTAAGCGATTAGAAAAGGCTGGCCTGAACAGGCTGCTTGGTCTTCGGGAAAAGCATATCTCCCAACATGCCATGCAGCGACTTCAGGGTTTCCTTTTCCAGTGAGTAGAGCATGGAAGTGCGGAAGCCGCGGCCATGTATCACACCGGCTTGCTTAAGTTCGGCCAGATGCTGCGAAACAGTGCTTTGCGATAGGGGAAGTTCTGCTACAATCTGTTTGCAGTTCATTTCACCCTGGCCCAGAAGGAGGCTTACAATTTTAATGCGCGCCGGATGCCCCAATGCCTTGGCAATATTGCCCATATCGACTTCATTCGTCGCGAACTGCTCTGATTTCCTTCTGGCCATTGGCTGCAATTATACGATGAAAATCTTCCTTGCAACAAGCCATTATCGCAATTACACGTCTAATAACGGAAAAACCCGCAACTATTGACCCATTGGCACGCTTCCGTGCAGGGTTACTCCTTCAGGCCGACCGTGTTTCCAGCGTCGATGGCTCCACAACCAGTTCCAGGGTTGCTGTGCAATATTCTGCTCCAGACGCCTGATCCAAGCCTCATTAAGCGCTTCTTCCGTCCACGTAGATGCATCCTCACAAATTAGCTCAGATATGCAGCGGTAATGCCCGCGCTTTTCCTTGTAGATGGCAATAAATGTAAGCGCCATGCCCATCTTCTTTGCGATTTTAGCCGTTCCGGTGAAAAAGGGCGTTTCCTGGTTCAGAAAAACAGTCCAATACGCAGATGCAGGCGCAGAAGGAGTTTGATCGGCAATAAACGCTGTTGCTGTAAGCTCGCCATGCTTGCGCTGCTCTATCATCGTCCGCAAGGCAAGATCCATAGGTAGGAGTCCGGAGCCAAAACGACCCCGGCTTTCCCTGGTGAAGTTTTCAAAGACTTCATTTTTCAATGGATGGTACAGGCCTTGCGTAAAATGTGGAACCGATATGGCAGCAAAAGGCGGTATCCATTCAAAGTTGCCACAATGGCCCATAACAGCAATGCAAGATTTACCTTCCTTGTACAGGCGATAATACAGCCCATGGTCGTCGTTCAACACCCGATCAGCCAATGCCTTGCGGCTAATCCGGTGGCATTTTACAGCCTCAACAACCACATCGCATAGATGCCGGTAGAACTTCTTTTCGATGGACTTTAACTCCTGCGTGCTTTTATCTGGAAAAGACAATGAAAGATTGCGCTTTACCACTTTCTTGCGATACCCGACCACATGATACAGCAACAGGAAGAGAACATCTGAAATCCGGTACCAGACCCAGAACGGCAGATGCGACATCAAACGCAGCAGCGGTATGAGCAACCATCTCTGCATGCGTTAACGGATGTAATGGAAGTCCTGGCCGGCTTTCAAAGCCAATACACTGTGGTAAATCAGCTCGGTTACATTCTCCATATCTTCGATGGAAATGGTCTCCACCGTAGTATGCATGTACTTCAACGGCAAGGAAATCAGGGCACTGGCGACGCCTTCGGCTGAATAGGCAAACGAATCGGTGTCGGTTCCGGTGCTGCGCGATACCGCGGCGCGCTGAAAGGCGATCTTCTTTTTCTCGGCGGTGGCGATGATATGCCGCAAAAGGTTGTTCTGGACTGCTGGTCCGTAAGAAAGCACCGGTCCACGGCCGCATTTGATATCGCCTGAGCGTTTCTTGTTGTACAAGGGCGCGTGCGTATCGTGGGTTACATCGGTACAGATAGCCACATCGGGCTTGATGCGGCGGCTGATCATTTCGGCGCCACGCAATCCGATTTCTTCCTGCACGGCATTGACGATGTACAGACTGAATGGCAGTTTCTTCTTGTTTTCATGCAGCTTGCGGGCTACTTCGGCAATCATGAATCCACCAATGCGGTTGTCCAACGCGCGGCCGGTAACATATTTTTCATTGAGTATCATCATTTCATCGTCGAAAACCGCTACAGTTCCGACATGGATACCCAAGGCTTCCACTTCTTCTTTCTTTTGGCATCCCACATCAATAAACACATTGTCCTGGTTGGTGGCGGGTTCTTTGCCAGGCTCACGTACATGGATGGCCGGCCAGCCGAAGATACCTTTCACTATACCTTTGTCTGTGAAGAGGTTAACCCGTTTTGATGGCGTAATCATGTAATCAGAACCTCCGTTGCGGGTTACATAGATATACCCATCTTCAGTGATGTAATTGACGAACCAGGAAATCTCATCGGCATGCGCTTCAATCACCACCTTGTATTCGGCTCCCGGATTGATGATTCCGGCTACTGAACCATATACATCAGTGATATAATCGTCTATATACGGTTTAAGGTATTCCAGCCATAATTCCTGGCCTGACTGTTCAAAACCGGTCGGGCTGGCATTGTTGAGGTACTTCTCAAGAAACTTTCTGCTTTCCTTGCGCATAGGGCAAAAATAAGGAGAGAAAAGCTTTCCCCTCAGGTTGTTACAGCGCCCCGGCTTGCGGATATTTGGATCATGTTACCGGAACAAGAAACCGAAGTACTGGAACGCTTTCTGCGTTATGTGAAGATAGACACCCAAAGTGACCCAGAATCAACAAGTTACCCAAGTACAGAAAAGCAGAAAAACCTCGGCCGCCTGCTGGTAGATGAATTGCATGCCATGGGCATTGAAGATGCAGAGCTGAATGAATTCGGCTTGGTTTATGCCACCATTCCGGCAACGGTTCCCTACGAAGTTCCTGTCTTTTTCCTCTGTGCACACATGGATACTTCGCCCGATTACAGCGGTAAAGATGTAAATCCGCAGCTGTTTCCGCTTTACGATGGCGGAAAACTGGTGCTTCCACAAGGTGGAATCGTGTTGGATCCGGCGCAACATCCCGATCTGGCCATGCAAACCGGCGGAACTATTATAACTTCAGACGGCAGTACGCTGTTGGGAGCCGATAACAAAGCGGGTGTGGCTGAAATCATGGCCACGGCTTCTTACCTGATGCGCCATCCGGATGTACCCCACGGCGCGATTCGCATCCTCTTTACGCCCGACGAAGAGATCGGACGTGGCGTGGATAAAGTGGATGTTGCCAAGCTGAATGCGCGTTTTGGCTATACAATCGACGGTGAAACCCGCGGTCACCTGGAAACCGAGACCTTCAGCGCCGATGCCGCCACAGTTCATTTTACAGGTGTACCAGCACATCCCGGTTTTGCGAAAGGGCGCATGCGTAACGCCATCAAAATGGCAGCCAGCTTCGTGTCACGACTGCCGGTAAATACCTTGAGTCCGGAAACCACCGAAGGAATGGAGGGCTTTGTACATCCAACATCCATAAGCGGTAACCTGGAGCAAGCAAAGGTTGATCTTATTATCCGTGATTTTACGATAGAAGGTTTGCAGGAAAAGGCTGATATGCTGCGCGCATTGGTCGACAGCGTGTTATTGGATTACCCGGGAACGTCTGCGAAAGTGGAAATCAGGGAGCAATACCGGAACATGCGGGAAATCCTAAACCAGCATCCTGAAGTGGAAGAATACGCCATGGAGGCCATGCGGAGAGCCGGATTAACACCTGTATCGAGCAGTATTCGCGGTGGAACAGATGGAAGCCGCTTGTCTTTTATGGGACTTCCATGTCCGAATATATTTGCCGGAGAGCACGCTTTCCATTCGCCTTATGAATGGGTTTCGCTCGAAGACATGCAATTCGTCGTTGCCTCATTGGTGCATTTGGCGCAAGTAATCGCCGAAAAAGCCAAAATGGCATGATTTGGCGTATTGGTGGAGTTCCTGAGCATTTTAATTTTCCGTGGCGCAGTCCGGATGCGGTGCAATTTTTAAAATCTCAGGGCCTTCATTTTGCCTGGCACGAATACCCGGGTGGCACCGGTGCGATGATTCAGGATCTGTTGGAAGACCGGCTGGATCTGGCGATCGTACTAACTGAAGGCTTCATTGCTGCTGCGGCGTCCGGTAAACCGGTTCGCGCCGTTTGTCCGTTTGTGGAGTCAAGCTTGCATTGGGGTGTTTTTGTCAAGCATGGCGCTAAAATCATTAATACGATGCAGCGGCGGTTTGCCGTGAGCCG
>CANHTS010000067.1 GCA_947463435.1 Flavobacteriales bacterium
CCTTGAGCTGCACCGCAGCGCCATGTTCCTAACATGACGGATCCACAGTCCCCTTGAGCTGCATCGCAGCGCCATATAACTATATATTCCCGCCGTTCCGTGTCAATTTCCGGCCGTTCCTGAAGGGCCGATTGCGGATGCGGTTTCGCTTTGGTTACCTTCACGTTAGCAAAGCGACATGTCGATCCCGTCCAACCACAGTGAAACAAGCCTGGCCCTGCTGCGGCGGTACACTGCTTCCCATGCGGTGTTCAACAGCCTGTCGGCCCTGCAGCTGTGCCTGTTGTCGAACGATGCTGCGGGCGGGCTCGATCTGCTGCGGCATCATTCGGGTTATCTGCGCGCGTTGACGGCGACGGCCCGTTGCGCGGTATGCGCCGATGTGGCCGACGAACACCGCCTGCTGGAGCATTTCGCTTGGCTGGAAAACCGCCGCAATGCCAGACAATCCGTCCTGCATTACGAAGGCCGCCCGGGAACAGGACGCATCGCCTCCTTCATCCTCCTGCCTTTCCTTGAGTTTCAGGAGTTGCGGAATCCTAAAGGGGGAGAAATCAACGCCCAATTCCTCGCCCAGTCCGGCGAAGCAACACGCATTCTCCACGTGCATTTCAGCCTGCCCGCCCGCAATCCGGTGTGGAATGAAGAACAGACACAGCGCCGCGCCATCTGGCTGGAACGATTGCAACACCTGAACGACGATGGAATCTGCCGCATCACCTGGCAGGAATCGGATAAAGAAGCAAGTATCACCCTTAACCAACTGAACCATGAAAGCTGTAATTGTAGATGACGAACCTGCGAGCGGACAGGCACTGGCCCTGCTGCTGCGCGAATTTGTGCATGAAGTGGAACTCGCCGGCTCGGCCGGCAACGCCCAGGAAGCGCTGGAGCTGATCCGACGCGTGAAACCGGATGTGATTTTCCTGGATGTGGAACTCGACGGAGACAGCGGTTTCGACCTGCTCGAACAATTACCCGATGATGGTCCGGAAGTGGTCTTCACCACCGGCTACGAGCAGTACGCAACCCGTGCCTTCCGCACTTCGGCCACCGATTTTCTGATGAAGCCGGTCGAGGCAGACCAGCTCCGGGATGCCGTGCGCAAGGTGGCCGAAAAACTGCGCGTGGCCGCGGCAGAACAGCGTTACGGTGTACTGATCCGCAATTGGCACGGACAAGGGAATGAACAAATTGCGCTGAGCAGCAGCGAGGGGTTTGTGTTCATCAAAATGAGCGATCTCATTTATTGCAAGGGCGACGGTGCGTATACCTATTTCTTCCTCCGCAACGATGAGAAAATCACGGTATCGAAGAACATCGGCGAATTCGAGCCGCTGCTCGTGCCCCGTGGTTTCTTCCGCGTACACAAGAGCTACCTCATCAACCTGAGCGAGATGAAACGCTATGTGCGGGGCGAAGGCGGCTATGTGGTGATGTCGAACGGACAAAGCGTGGATGTGAGCAAAAGGCGCAAAGAAGCCTTCCTGGCTACCCTGACGCGGATATGAGGCGCTGTCCCGTCTTCCTTTTATTCGCTTGCCTGCTGCTCCCTTCCGCACAGGCACAATTGCGCTTCGAGAGCTTCTCGGTAGAGAAAGGTATGTCGGCCGGAACCGTGCTCGACCTGCTGCAGACGCACGATGGCTTTATGTGGATCGCCACCGCCGACGGCCTCAACCGCTTCGACGGAGTGAACTTCTCCGTTTACCGCAAACGCCCGGGTGAATCAGGCGGACTGCCCGATAACTATGTCACCGCACTTGCCGAAGATGCTGTTCATCGCCTCTGGATCGGCTGCAACGACGGTTCCATCACCATCCTCGACCCGCGGCGTAATACATTCACACCCTATACCCATACGGCTGCCATCAATCCGAATGAACTGCCGGTTCTTACCCTGCAAACCGATGGCCGCGGCGCCCTGCTCTGCATCTTGCAGCAAGGAGGAGCCTGGCTGCTGGGCGGCGCCGACGACAAACAACAGCCCAGGCGTTTGCTGCAGGAAGATGGTTTCGAACCGGTCTGCATATCCACTGGCGCCGACGGTCAATGGTGGTTCGGCGGCGTCGGCGGTGTACGCATCGTGAACCCGGCCAATCCCGACGGACCGGCCCATGTTTTGTTGCGCGACGAGTCGGTCAATGCCCTTGTCTGGACAGGGAGAAAATATATCGCAGCTACCCAGGGCAACGGTCTCTGGTCGCTCGAAACAAATGGCGGCTTTACACCCATACAGGCAGCATCGCGCCGTGAATTGCTGTCGAATATCGTCGCCCTGCACGTGGACACCCGTGGTTATCTCTGGTGCGCCAACAACTATTTCGACGGACTCGTACGGCTGCAGTTGAAAGATGGCAGCGTGGCTCAGGCCGATCATTGTATGCACGATCCCTTCAACCGCGAAAGCCTCATCAACAATTCCGTGCTCACCCTTTGTGGCGATGCCGAAGGAAATGTATGGGCCGGAACCTTGTCGGGCATGAGCATTTTCAAGCCGCTCAACCAGCAATTCGCCGTGTACCGGCATATTCCGGGAGCGGTCAATACCCTCAGCGGAGCGAATACGTATGCTTTGTTTGAAGACAGCGACGGCAGCATCTGGTCGGGTTCGCTCGATGCAGGCATCAATTGCATCCGGCCCGACGGCAGTGTGGAAACCTATACCGCAGCCAATACCAGCGGCCTGACTACGCCGTCCGTTCGTTGCATTTTCCGCGACCGTAAGGGGCGTTATTGGGTAGGAGCGGGAAACGAAGGCCTTTTCCGTTTTGAACCCCAGGCCAGGCGTTTCAGAAAAGTGACTACCGCCGATGCCGATGGAACGCCACTCGACCAATTGCAGGTAAAGAGCATGACCGAAGACGAGTCAGGCAACCTCTGGCTCGGCACAACGGCCAGTTTATGGAAGTATTTCCCTGAAACCGGTAAGGCACAACGCTTTGCCATCATGCAGGAATCGCTGCGCAAGTTTCCCAACCTTCCCGATTTCCAGGTGATTGAAGTGCGGCGCGATGCCATGCGCAGGGAAATAATCTGTGCCACCTTTGGGCAGGGTTTATTGATTATGAAGGAAGATGGCGCTGCGCTGGTGAATCACCTGGCCAAACCCGGCAACCGCCAAAGCCTCAATACGAATAACCTCATGGGCGTCACCTTCCTGGGGAGGGATACTTTGTTGATTGGTACTTACGGCGGCGGACTGAATATCTTCGACCGGCGCAGCGGACTTTTCTCCGCTCTGACGACAGAGAACGGACTTCCGAACGACGTGGTGTACGGCGTGTTGCCCGTGCGCGATGGATCATGGTGGATGTCGACCAACCGCGGGCTGGTGAATTACCAACCCCGCACGCGCCGCTTCCGCCACCTCGATCAGCTTACCCAGGTACAAAGCCTGGAATACAACGAAGGAACTTATCTCGCAGCCCGCGACGGCAGCCTGTGGTTTGGCGGTGTGGCGGGTATCAACCGTTTCCGCCCCGATCAGCTCGAAACGAACAAGGTTCCGCCTTCCGTAGCCATCACCCGCATGCGCGTGCTTGAACGCCCCTGGCCATTTGACAGCTTCTACCACGCCGGAAGTCCGCTCGTGCTGAACCATAGGCAGAACTTCTTCCGCCTCGATTTCAGTGCCCTCAGCTTCACCAATCCCGACAAGAACCGCTACCGTTACAAGCTCGAAGGCTTCGACGAGAACTGGATTGATGCCGGTAATGCCGGTTCGGCTGCCTATACCAACGTGCCGCCGGGCGAATATATTTTCCGCGTCATTGCCTGCAACGACGACGGAGAATGGTCGCCCGAGGGTGCCAGCCTGCAAATCCATATCCGGCCGCCTGTCTGGCGCACCTGGTGGTTCATGGGTGGCGCGGTTTTGGCGGGCGGACTCCTGCTGTTGCTTGTGTACCGTTTGCGCACCGCTTCCTTGCGCCGCCGTTTCCAGCTCACCCTGGCCGAATCGGAACTGCGGGCTTTGCGCGGGCAGATGAATCCGCATTTCATCTTCAATTCCATCAACAGCATCCAATATTATGTGCTGAATAAGAGCCCGGGAGAAGCATATGGATACCTGGCCAAGTTCAGCAGCCTGATGCGCATGATCCTGCAGAACAGCCGCCTCAGCGTCATTCCCTTCGAACAGGAACTGCAAGCCCTGCGCACTTACCTGGAGTTGGAACAGCTGCGTCTGGACGGCGCCCTGGAATACGAAATCCAGACCGATCCGTCGATCGATCCGAAGGAAGACCGCATTCCGTCAATGCTGATCCAGCCGTATGTGGAAAATGCCATCCTGCACGGGCTGGCACCGCGGTCGTCGGATCGCAGGCTGAAGGTGATGTTCCGCAAGCTGCAAAGCCATCTGTTCGTGGTGGTGGAAGACAACGGCATCGGGCGGCAGGCCAGCATGGAGCTGAACCGGCAGCGCGCGAGCCGCCATCAGAGCACGGCCATGAGTGTTACACGTCAACGGCTGGAAATGCTCAACCGCCGGTTCCGGGGTAAACTGAGCGTGCAAATCACCGATCTGAAAGATTCAATGGGCGAAGCTGCCGGCACCCGCGTTGAAATATTCATTCCCGTTAACCCGTTTGAAGAACATGAAGGCGCTGATCGTTGACGATGAAACCAAGAGCCGCGAGGTGATGAAGGTGCTGCTGCAGCTCTGCGCTCCCGATGTGAAGGTGGTGGATGAAGCGGAAGGCATCGCCGACGGACTGGAAAAACTGCAACGCCATGCGCCCGAATTGGTTTTTCTGGACATCAGCCTGCGGGAAGGGGATTCGTTCATGTTGCTCGAGCGGCTGAAACAGATCCGTTTTCGCTGCATCTTCATCACCGCCTACGATGAATATAGCGTGGAGGCCTTGCAATTGGCGGGTGTGCCTTGTCTGCACAAGCCGGTGCATCCGGAAGAGTTGCAGGATGCCATTCGGCTGGTGGGGGAGATGACCGTGCAGGAAGCTTCCGGCCGGGCGGAACAGGCGCTGATCTGGCTTCGCGGCGGGTTTAAACAGTTGCCCTTGCGGAGACCGACTGGCTGGACAGGCCTGGAAATCAGCGATATCCGCTATGCCGCTTTTGATAACGGAGTGAAATTATACGGCGATAAAGGCAAGCTCATCAGTGGCGATACCACGGCCGATTCCTGCCGCCGCATGCTCCAGGCCGCGGGATTCAAAGCCGCCGCCGGGCAACGTTACCTCTTCAATCCGGTTTATCTCCAGCAGCGGGACAAGGGTGTGTTGCGGTTGGATGGCGGGATCGTGCTGGAGGAGTGATACGGGTGTAGTTTCCCAAAAGAATCCAGCGCCCTTCTTGGCGACATTGTTTCAGCAACAGCTGGCATTACCAGTGGAAAGTTGCTCTTCCGACCCGCATTTTGCCTTCTTCCGCACATTCTTCCTGAATTGTCTTTTTTTTTGGAATCATTAGCCCTACCTTTGCAGTCCGTTTTTAAAAATACGCCATCATGCAACCCACCTATAATCCCAGCAACCGCAAGCGCCGCAACAAACACGGTTTCCGCAAGCGGATGAGTACTGCCAATGGTCGCAAGGTGTTGGCTGCCCGCCGCGCGCGTGGCCGTCACAAACTCACCGTTTCCGACGAGCGCAGCCACAAAGGCTGATCTGCTCCGATCGCACCATGCGCTCCTTCACGCTGCGCAGGGAAGAACGGCTCAGAGGCCAGGTTGCAGTTTCTAAACTGTTCGCGGACCATCGTGTGGTGGTCCGTTTTCCGTTTCGTGTCCATTACGTCCAATCCCAAGGCCCGGAATCATTCCGGGTTCTTTTTGTGGTGTCCTCCCGCAAATACCGCAAGGCCCCCATGCGCAACCGTATCCGCCGCGTGATACGTGAATTGTATCGCCTCAACCGGCATATCCTTGCCGAGGCACCGCTGCCCGAAACACCTTCCATCCACCTCGCCCTTATCTACACCGGCCCACCCGAAGTGTCGTACAACGAGCTGCTGCCTTCTTTCCGTCAACTGCTGACCAAACTCCGTGAACATCTTGAAAAGCCTGCTGACTAAGTTCTTGGTTTTCCTGGTGCGCATTTACCAGCGCGTATTGTCGCCGCTTTTGCCGCCCAGTTGCCGCTATACACCGACCTGCTCGCAATACGCGGTGGAAGCCTTGAAGAAACATGGGCCCTGGCGCGGACTGATCTTGTCCGTTCGCCGTTTTACGCGCTGCCATCCCTGGGGCGGCAGCGGCTACGATCCTGTGCCCTGATCGCGGTGATGCAGCGAAACGTAATCGGATAATTTCCCGCGCAAGAGCCGCAAAGCCAGCACAAACGCCAGCAGCATCAGCAAACCACTGCTGATATAAGGAATATGGTAATCCACGCTGTAGAGGTAACCGGCCAGCACTGGTCCTATACCGCGGGCCAGCGCACCCGTGCTTTGCAGCGCTCCCAGCACCGTACCTTGACTCTCCGCAGGTGTATGAACAGAAACCAGTGCATTGATCGCCGGATTCATCAGACCGTTCGCCACCACGATGCCCAGCAGGAATACCCCGGTTAAGGGATAAAACCAATCCTGTGGAGGGAAAGGAATGCCCGTGAGTCCGAAGGCCATGAGTAAAATGCCCCATACAAGCATCTTCTTTTCTCCGATGCGTTTGCTGAACCAGCCGATCAACAGACCTTGCACCAAGGCGCTGCAGATGCCGATATAGCCGAACAAGCCACCGTTGGCCTTCTCCGAAACGCCGTATTTCTCCGTCCATAACAGCGAAGCATTCGTTTGCATCATGCTGAAGGCGATGACGAAGAGGAAGAAAATGGCAAAGAGTTCGCCGGTGATATGCGTTCCAAATGAACGCATGATTCCTTTGAGCGGATTGCTGAACACGGCCCGTTTGCCTGATCCGGTCTTAAGCGATTCGGGCAAGGCGAACCAGGCCATGATGAAATTGATAATGCACAGCGCGGCGGTAAACCAGGCGATGGCATCCATGCCGCCCTGGTGATAAAGTGCGCCGCCAAGGAGTGGTCCGAAAACGAAGCCGAGTCCGAAGGCAGCACCAATCAGGCCCATGCGCTTGGCCCTTTCGTGCGGTGGTGTGATATCGGCGATATAGGCCTGTGCCGCTGCAATGTTTGCGCTGCCAATCCCAGCTACGATGCGGGCCAGCAGCAGCAAGAGGAGCGTATCAGAGAAAAGCAGGAGCAGGTAACCCAATGCCGTGGCGAGTATGCTGCCCAGAATAATCGGCCTGCGCCCGATGCGGTCGCTCACCGAACCCCAGAGCGGGGCAAAGATGAATTGCATCAGGCTGAAGCTTGCTGCGACCCAGCCCACGGCCACATCCGGCGAAATGGGTATGCCTGAATCGACGGCGAGTTTTTTGGCGAAAACCGGCAAAATCGGAATGATAATTCCGAAGCCGAGCAGATCGATAAAGATGGTGACGAAAAGCGTCAGGAGGGGTTTGCGTTGCATGAAATCAGGCAATGATGCCTCCGCTGAACCAGCCGCTGTGCATAGGCTGCAGCCAATCAGACTCCAACTGTGAAAGCAATTGGATGCGGTTGTCGAAATACAAGGTGTCGGAAGAAAGTTCGCGGCTGGCAAGCATAGCTTTCACTTCGTCTTTGGTGCCGGATACTACCTGATCGCCTTGTTGCCAGGCGATGCGCAGGCGGTCGAAGAAGTTGAGGTTGTTCCGCTGACCGAAATCCTCCAGCAGCCTAAAAGCCTTGTCGATGCTGCAACCAGATGGGGCCTGTACGTTTTCGTCTACCGCCACAATGGCAAAGGTGCTGAAGAGGATGGCCACACCGGCATTGAGTGGACTGCCATGCGTCTTCCAGCTGTGTTGAAAAGCCAGCAGTTCTTCCGACAGCGCTTTTTCTTCTTCAGGGAGCAATTCCCGATTGGCCTGGAATATCCAGATGCGCGCATGGCCGGGGAGGTGCATCAGGCGGTTCATCCTTGTTGGGCTTTGGCAACGAGCTCGGCGATGTCGAGCACTTCTACTTGTTCTTCCTTCTCGGCATGCTTCACGCCATCGCGCAGCATCGTCATGCAGAAGGGGCAATTTACAGCAATTATATCCGGATTTTCTGCCAGCGCTTCTTCGCTGCGTTCGATATTGACTTCCTTATTACCTTCCTCGGCCTCCTTGAACATTTGCGCACCCCCGGCACCACAGCACAAACCGTTCGTGCGGCAGCGCTTCATTTCCTGCAGATCAGCGTCGAGGCGTTCAATCACCATGCGGGGCGCTTCGTAAATGCCGTTGGCCCGGCCCAGGTAACAGCTGTCGTGGTAAACGATTTTCTTCCCTTTGAAAGCTCCGCCTTCGATGGCCAAACGGCCACTGTCGAGCAATCCGTTGATGAACTGTGTATGGTGGATTACTTCATAGTTGCCACCGAGTGAAGGATATTCGTTGCGGAGCGTGTTGAAGCAATGCGGGCAAGTGGTAACGATCTTCTTCACATCGTAGGCGTTGAGCATCTGGATATTGCTCATGGCCATCATCTGGAAGAGGAATTCGTTGCCTGCGCGCTTGGCCGGATCTCCGGTGCAGCTTTCCTCCGTGCCCAGGATGGCGTATTTCACTCCCGCTGCATCCAGGATGGATGCAAATGCACGCGATACGCGCTGGGCTCTTTCGTCAAAACTTCCCGCGCAGCCCACCCAGAAAACAACTTCGGGTGATTCGTTCCGCGCCTGATAATCGGCCAAAGTCTGTACTGCCATAAAAAGATTGAAATTCCGTATCGCGAATGTAACAAGAGTTCAGTCTTCCAAGTGTAAAAGCAGTACAACTCGCAGCAGCTTTTTTATCCGCAATCTGTTAAAGCGCCCGTGCTTGCATGATGAAGTTACACGGAGCAGCTACCTTTGCAGTTCTGCTATGACGGCCGATGCCCTGAAGAAAGGAGAAACCGCGCGTATCACCGGCCTTGCCGACCATCCCGCGGCTGCTAAACTCGCTGAAATGGGCTGTCTGCCGGGTGCTACCATAGAAAAGGTCTTGACTGCACCATTGGGAGACCCTGCTGCCTATCAGATTGCCGGCAGTTTTGTATTGGGTTTGCGCAGCGTTGAAGCTGCATTGGTGCAAGTGGAAATAATGGCAGGTCCAGCATGAGCATCCAGAAAGTTTACCTGGTCGGCAATCCGAACGCGGGCAAAAGCACGCTCTTCAACCGGCTTACCGGATTGCGTCAGAAAACGAGCAACCTTCCCGGTACGACCGTTGAAAAACGCAGTGGAACGTGGAACTTGCACGATGGCACTGCCTGCACGCTGACCGATCTGCCCGGTGCTTACGGTTTCCAGGCTGTTTCAGAAGACGAATCACAGGTACTGAACGCCTTTGCCGATAGCGGTAAATGGCCCGATGCCATCATCTATGTGGCCGATGCCAGCAACCTCGAACGCCACCTGCTCTTTTTTGCCGAGCTGGCTGCACTCGGCATCCCCATGCTCCTGGCGCTGACCATGACCGACATGGCCGCAGCGCGTGGTTTACAGATCGATACCGCTGCCCTATCCGCCGAACTCGGTGTGCTTGTGGTTCCGCTTCCGCCGGGCGATGAAAAAGCACTGCAACTCCTGGCGGCCAAAACTGCTGCACTGGGTGAGGGGCATATTCCGTCCCTTCCTTTAACGCAGTCTTATAAAGGTGCGGCGCTGATTGAAGCGCTGCGCAACAAGCGGGAAGACATCAGCGACCCGGCCAAACGCATTGCCGATGCCGCGCAGCGCGCCCGTTTCGTGAGCGGCGTATTGACACGCGCCATCGTGCGCAAAGGGCAGAACGGAAGGCTTGTAGCCCGCTGGTTCGACCGCGTGTTTACCCATCCCGTACTTGGATTTATTGGGCTCTTCGCCATCCTCTATACCGTTTTCCAGGCCGTTTTCAGTCTTGCCGAAGCACCGATGGAATGGATCGAAAGCGGTATGACCAGCCTTACCGAATGGTTGCATGGCATATTGCCGGAGCAATTGCTCAGCAACCTGATTACCGGTGGCATTCTTCCCGGACTGTCCGGTGTACTCGTCTTCATACCACAGATTGCCTTGCTTTTTATGCTGTTGTCGGTACTCGAAGACAGCGGTTACATGCCCCGTGCTGCTTTTATCACCGACCGCATCATGCGCGCAGCAGGGCTCAACGGCCGATCGGTTATCCCACTCACCGGAGGATTGGCATGTGCTATCCCCAGCATCATGGCAGCACGCGCGATTCCCTCCCGCAAGGACAGGCTTATCACCATCCTCGTTACACCGTTGATGAGCTGCAGTGCCCGGATTCCGGTTTATGCCCTGCTCATCCCGCTGGCGATTCCTGACGGCATGCGCTGGGGCTGGTTCGATGCCCAGGGCTTGCTGTTGACCGTGGTATACATGTCGGGTGCCATCCTTGCACTGAGCCTTGCCGCGGTATTGAAGCTCTTCATCAACAAGACCGAAGAAAGCCGTTTCGCCATGGAACTGCCTGCCTGGCAATGGCCGCGGCCCATGAATGTGTTGCAGACCATGTGGCAGAAAAGCCGCTCGTTTGTGGTGGAAGCCGGTAAGGTCATCGTGTTGATTTCTGTGGTGCTCTGGGCGCTGGCCAGTTACGGGCCGGGCGATTCCATGCAGACCGCAGCAGCCAGGGCCAGCTCTGAAAGTCTGCAGCGCGGCGACGACAGCAGCAGTGCACAGCGTGCCGGTGCTGCGGCAGCGTTGCAGGAAAGTTTTGCAGGAAGAATGGGCCGTGCGATTGAACCGGTTATTGCACCGCTCGGATTTGATTGGAAGACTGGAATAGCGCTGATTACGTCCTTCGCTGCACGTGAAGTTTTTGTAGGAACCATGAGCACCATTTACGCCGTGGGGTCTGATGATTTTTCTGCTATCCGCGACAAGATGCAGGCCGAGCGCATTCCCGAAACCGGTGAAGCGCGTTATGGTATGCCCTTCGCCTTGAGTCTGATTGCGTTTTACGCGCTGGCACTGCAATGCATGAGTACCATCGCCGTGGTACGCCGCGAAACCGGCGGTTGGAAATGGCCGCTCATTCAACTCGGCATCCTCAGCGGCATGGCATGGCTCGGCAGCTATGCCGTGTATCATCTCGCCCGCTACCTCAGTAGTTGAGCTTTCGCGCGGAGAATCGCTCGCCGCCTTCTTGCTTCACGAACAGACGCTGCGAAGTAGCATGTAACCGGTTTGCGAAAGCACTTACAACCCCGACACGGCCCTGACGCGTCGAAAATCCCAAACAATCTCAATCGTC
>CANHTS010000068.1 GCA_947463435.1 Flavobacteriales bacterium
CCTCGCCATTCACCACGGGTCGCTCAGCCAGGATTTGCGGAGCTGGGTGGAACAAGCCCTGCACGAAGGCCGGCTCAAAGCGGTTGTCTGTACCAGCAGCCTCGACCTGGGCGTCGATTTCCGTCCGGTAGACAGCGTGGTGCAGATTGGCAGCCCGAAAGGACTCGCACGCTTCCTGCAACGCGCCGGCCGGTCAGGTCACCGACCCGATGCCCAAAGCCGGGTCTGGTTCGTTCCTACCCACAGCCTTGAACTGGTAGAAGCCGCTGCCCTGCGCCACGGCATGGAAAGCGAGGCCGTCGAAGCAAAAATACCTGTAGTGCGTGCTTTCGACGTGCTGCTCCAATACCTGGTGACGCTTTCCTGCGGCGAAGGTTTCGACCCGGAAGTGGTGTACCGCGAAGTGCAGGGCAGCTATGCATTCGCGTCCCTCTCGCGCAAAGAGTGGGAATGGTGTATTGCCTTCCTCACCACAGGAGGAACTTCGCTGCAGGCTTACGACGAATACCGGAAAATCCACCGCGTCGAAAACAAATACCATATCGTTTCACGCCGCATGTCTATGCTGCACCGCCTGAACATCGGCACCATCCACAGCGATCAGAGCATGCAGGTGAAAATGCAGAACGGTCCCTCATTGGGCACCATCGAAGAATCTTTCATCAGCCGGCTCAATACGGGCGATGCCTTTGTCTTCGCCGGCCGCACGCTGGAACTTGTGGGCATACGCGCCAACGTGGCAACAGTAAAGCCTTCCCGCGCTACCAATGCCATCGTGCCTTCCTGGCAGGGCGGGCGCATGAGCCTCAGCAGTGAAATCAGTGTTATCCTGCGCCGCTGCATTGAAAACTGGCAAAGCGATACCACGCCCGAGATGCAGGCCGTGCGCGTTTTGTTCGAAACCCAGGCCGAACGCAGTGCCGTGCCCGGAGCCGACGAACTGCTGATCGAACTGCACCATACCGACCAAGGCCATCACCTCTACGTTTTTCCCTTCGAAGGCCGTATGGTGAACGAAGGCATGGCTATCCTCCTCGCGTACCGCTTCAGCCGCATCCGCCCGATGACTTTTTCCATCGCCATCAACGATTATGGCTTCGAATTGCTCAGCGCCGACCCAATTCCCCTGGAGGAAGGGCTGGAGGAAGACCTTTTCAATACCGACCAGCTCATGGAAGACCTTTATGCCTGTGCCAATTTTACTGAAATGACAAGGAGGCGCTTCAGTTATATTGCAGCCATCGGCGGACTCGTGCTGCGCAATCTCAGCGACCGTCCCGTTAAAGCGCGGCACCTGCAGGCGAACGCTTCCCTCTTTTATGAAACCTTCCGCACGTATGAGCCGGATAACCTGCTGCTGCGCCAGGCCGAAGAAGAAGTATTCTATTACCAGCTTGAAGAACACCGCCTCAGAGACGCGCTCAAACGCCTCCAGCACAAGCGCAAGCTGATCAAACGCTGCGACCGGCCTACACCCTTTGCCTTTCCCATCATGGTGGATATGCTCAGCCGCGAACAGCTGAGCAATGAAAGCCTGGAAGCCCGCGTGGAACGCATGCTGAAGGAAGCCCTTGCCTGAGCGTTTACCTTTGTTGGCCAGCGCGTATTCATACGCACGCACCATGGCCCTTCCCATACAACGTTTTCGCCGGCAGGCATTTTCCCGTTTTATTCCCGCAGCCGTTCTAGTGACTATGTTTTCGGGTTTCCCGGCCCGCATTCAGGCGCAGCGCTGTGGCGTAGGGCTCGACGGCTATAACCTCTTCCTGCTCGATATCCGCGAAGCAGGCAGCGACCGTCAGGCCCGCGGATGGGAGGTAACACTTACAGACGCCAACCGAAAGGTAATTCAAGAAATCGCAGCACCGAAAAACCTGGCTTCTGCCGGACTTAAAACCTTTGCCTGGCTGGGCGATTACCACATGGTTCGGATCCATGGCAATGTTCCGCGCACCAAACTGCCTCCTGTGTTTTTCGCCCGTCTCGTGCGCGGAGACGACACAGTCTATCACCGCCTGTACTTCGAACGCAGCATTCCCATTTGTCCGAACAATTTACACCAGAAAAGCACCACCCCCAAGGAGTTTACCGATGTGGGCGGGAACAAGGCGAGAGCCATTTACATCGATCCGGGAAAGCCGGCGCCCGTCATCAACGCGCAGCGCCCGCCCCATCCCGACAGCCTTTTTCTGCGCCTGGAATACGTTGATTCAGCCGGCTTTTGTGCCTTGGCCCGCGCCCGCCTGATCGATTACCAAAGCAATCGCACCGTGCAGGTATTTGCGCCATCACGCCGCATCTGGAGCGGATGCAACCGCAGCAAGGAAAACCCCAACCCCAATGTGCAATTGGTGCATTTTTTCGGTGAGCGAAACCTGAATGTGCCAGACCTGGTCGTTCGTACCCTCGTGCTGCCGTCGCCGGTTCCTTACAACCCGGATTACTACGCCGATTACTTTCGGTTCGATGAAAGCCAGAACCTTTACATCCGCATCGAAGCCCTGAGCGAAGTACCCAATGTGTGGAGAGACACCAATGGAATATTCCGGCGCATCGAACACGTAGACTCAGCCGACTGGTACCTGCAGGTTGAGTACATCTTCGACGGCAATCAATGGCTGCGCGGCCCCATCGTGTTCCGCGACAGAACCCTGGAATGGAAGCAGGAGCGAATAGCCAGACTTGAAAAAATACAGCAATTGAGCAGCTGCGTGTGGGTAAGCGGTCCGGAACAACGAACCCGGCTCAGGGTATTGCCATCCAATATCAGCGCGGTGGTTTTCACCGATACTTTTCATATCCGCAATACCTGCATGAAGCGCTTCGACCTGGAATGGAATGTTTCACCGGGTCCGGAACTGGATGTTTCACCCGCGATTGGTCCGGGCAGTTATTTGCACGCCGTGCTGCGCTTCCGCGCCAACATACAGCAGGACGATGTTCAACAGCATACCACAGGGCTGCGCCTCGGCGTCAAAGGTGGCCCCGGCGAGCGCTTCGTGTTCGACTATTTCCTGATTTCGGCCGACGCGTTGCAAACCCGCAGTGAAGGCATGACCACCTATACCAAGGCATTCAATTCCCACAAGCCCACATCGTTCGCGGTGCAGGCAGACAGTTTCGGCCGGCCAATAGCCTATGGGCAAATCAGCCGCAGCGGCAGCCGGACCGGCTATTGGAACATCCTCGATACAAACGGTGTGCGCATGAAAGGCGTCTCCTACGGCAGTTTCTTCTTCTTGCAGCCCCAGAATCCTGAGGCCGCTGATTCCCTGAGCTTTTACCTTACTTCGGATGGCGCCGAAGAAATCCGGGCCGAGTCATTCCGTGCTTCCGGCGGGCATTACGTGTTTTTTCCGCCCGGTTTTAGCGGAAAGCTGTTGGTGCGCGGCGACAGCAGCACGGCGACACTGCGCATCGTACCTGCAACTTTCCAGAACCAGAATTTCCTTACCTATTGGCTCTTCAAACCTGGTATGGTCGGTTTGTTTGATGGCACCCAGGAAGCACCCATCCGGTTCCTGCCCGATCAATATGCCATTCACTGGGAAACCGGAGCATGGAAAGATATCGTCACCGGAGCAGCCATGGTCCGCGAGAGCCTGCAAAGGGTTTTGCGCGGCAATACGCAGGCTATCGTTTCATCAGACGAAGAAATGCTGCACCTGCGCTTGCTCGACCTTTCCCGTTGCACGCCGTGCGAAAAGACCCGGATCCTCGCTGCGCTGAAAGCCGAGCCCGGCATCGCATTGATCAGCCGCCGTGTTGTGTATGGCAATCACCCGGAAACCCATTCAGACCGTGGCATCAGCATCGTCTGGGACCCCAATACCATTCCCACCCGCTTCTCCGATACGCTTCTCGTCCTGGGCTTTACCGATCACAACCAAAGCTGGGGTACAACCCATACTTATCACGCACGCTGGAAAAACAAAGTGATCGACGAAGCCTATTACCGCGCCATCGAACAACTCGCCCGGCATCCATCCGTCCTGCGCGTAAATCCGCATTTCTTTTACCGCGCCTATCCGGAAGAGCAGCTTCAGGAGCGGTGAGCCTTGTGCTCACCCTCCAACATTTGCGAACTTCTCTGAACCGGCGCGCCTTGCGCTCGCCCTCCTTTATCGCGCAGCTCGGGAACCGGCTCACCCTCCATCCTCGTTTCCTTTCCTTTCAACCAAACCTTACACCCTACTGGCACGGTTTTTTCTTTCTTTGCGCCACAAGAGCAATCATGAAGATGCCATACCTTTTGCGGTTGACCCTGGGCCTCGCCGCCCTCGCATCCGCAACCCAACTCAGCGCACAGGAACGCATCAGCACCTGGGAAACCCGGAAAACACCCGATTGGGAAGTGACCGAGTACTCCGGCGACCCGCTGAAGACGCGTTATTACAAAATGCCCAACGGCCTCACGCTCATCACCTCCATCAACAAAGAGCAGCCGCGGGTGCAAACCATGATCGCCGTTAAAACCGGCAGCAAGAACGATCCGGCCGACAATACCGGGCTTGCCCATTACCTCGAACACATGCTCTTCAAGGGCACCGATAAATACGGTACCCTCAACTGGACAGAAGAGAAGAAAGTACTCGACGAGATCGACGCCCTTTACGAGCGCTACAACCGCAGCAGCAGCGAGGCAGAACGAAAATCCATCTACCGCCTTATCGACTCAGCCAGCGCCCGGGCTGCGCGCCTTGCCGTAGCCAACGAATACGACAAGATGTGCCAGAGCATCGGCGCGCAGGGCACCAATGCCTTCACCAGCTTCGAGCAGACGGTTTACATCAACGACATTCCATCCAACGCGCTCCACAAATGGATCGAACTGGAATCGGAGCGTTTCCGCAACCCGGTGCTGCGCCTTTTCCATACCGAGCTTGAGGCCGTGTATGAAGAAAAGAATATCTCGCTCGACGACGATATGGACCAGGTGTACGAGAAACTCCTCGCCGCCCTCTTCCGCAACCACAACTACGGCAAGCAAACCACGATCGGCACCGTGGAGCACCTTAAGAATCCATCCCTGAAAGCCATCCGCGAATACTATTACAAGTATTATGTGCCGAATAACATGGCCATCATCATGGTCGGTGACATCGACCCGGACCAGTGCGCCGAAATGGTGAAATCGCATTTTGCCTGGATGCAGCCCAAACCCATTCCGGTGCAGCCTATCGTGCCTGAAATGCCCCGCGGCAAACCGGAACAAATCGATGTGGTTGGCCCGGAAGCCGAACAACTCTACATCGGCTACCGGGTGCCCGGTGCCGGAACACGCGAAGCCATGCTGGCCCGCCTCACCGACCTGCTGCTCAACAACTCGCGCGCCGGTTTGATCGACCTCAACCTCGTCAAGCAGCAAAGAGTGCTGCGCGCCGGGAGCCAGGCTGAAATTGAAAAAGATTACGGTTTCTTCCTGCTCAACGGAGCACCCAAAGAAGGACAGCGACTCGAAGAAGTGCGCGATCTGCTCATCGCGCAGCTCGACCTCATCCGTCAGGGCAAATTCGACGAAGAGCTGCTTCGCGCCATCATCCTCAACGAAGAAATCAGCACCATCCAATCGTTCAAAAGCAACATGGGCCGCTCTTATATGCTTATGTCGGCTTTCACCAATGACGTACCGTATCACAAGGTGCGCAACGAACTCTACGAAATGAGTAAGGTAACGCGCCAGGAAATCATCGATTTCGTGACCGAGTACCTCGGCGTTGACCGCGTCGAAGTGTACAAGCGCAAGGGCGAAAAGGCAGCAGTAGCCAAAATCGAAAAGCCCGCCATCAGCCAGGTAGCGCTCAACCGCGACAAGCAGAGCCAATGGACGGCCACCTGGCTGGCCGACCCGATGGACAGCCTGCGCCCGCAGTTCATTGACTATACCAAAGCCATCCGCTTCGGTGAGGTGAACAAAGTGCCGCTCTGGTACGTCAAGAACGAAAGCAACCGCCTCTTCAACCTCTATTACGTGTTCGATATCGGACGCCTGCACCGCAAAGACCTGCCCTTCGCCCTCAACTATCTCCAGTTCCTCGGCATGGAAGGCATGAGCAACGAAGCGCTGAACAAACGCTTCTATGCGCTCGGTTGCAGCTGGAGTGTCAACTCAGACGACAAGCAGAGCTATCTCAGCCTCAGCGGTCCGGAAGAGCATTTCGAAGACGCCCTGCGCCTGCTCGAACAGTTCATCCGTGCGCCCAGGGCCGACGAAGAAGCCCTGCGCAGCCTCGTCGAGCGCACCCGCAAGCAGCGCAGCGACAACAAGCTCGACAAGCGGCAGATAAGCCAGGCCCTCGGTGCCTATGCCCGTTACGGCAAAGACAATCCATTCAATTACCAGCTCAGCGAAGCGGAACTCTCGGCATTGACTTCGGCTCAATTGCTCGGCAGTCTGCGCAGCCTCTTCAGCACCAAACACCGCATCTTCTATTACGGCAGCCGTGACGAAGCCAAGCTGGTGCCTGCGCTGAGCGCCATCCACAAAGTTCCCGCCACGTTCAGTCCCGCGCCTGTGCTCAAGCAATTCACCGAACTGCCTGTCACCGAAAACAAGGTATGGTTTGCCCATTACGACATGGTGCAGGCCGATATCCGCTGGCAGCGCCCGGCAGGGATGTATGACGCCGCACAGGTGCCGGTGGTCACCCTCTTCAATGAGTATTTCGGCGGCGGCATGGGCAGCGTCGTCTTCCAGACCATCCGCGAAAGCAAAGCCCTGGCCTATTCCACCTATTCATCTTTTGTGATGCCGGCCGAGAAAGACAAAACCGCGCAAGTGATTGCTTTCGTAGGCACCCAGGCCGACAAACTCCACGAAGCGATATCATCCATGCAGGAACTGCTCGACCGTCTTCCTGCCAACGAAGGACAGTTCGAACTTGCCCGCCAGTCCGTGCGCAAGTCCATCGAAAGCGAACGCATCACCGAAACCCGCCTGCTCTTCGGTTACGACGCATTCACGCGTCTTGGCCTCAACCGCGATATCCGCAAGGATGTGTACGAGCAGGCTGCCCGACTCCAACTCGCCGACATCAATACTTTCCACCAGGCGCAATTCAGCCGCAAACCATACAATATCAGCATTGTAGGCTCACGCGAACGCATCAAAGCCGGCGACCTCGCCAAATACGGCAAGGTGCAGGAAGTGCCCCTCGAACAACTCTTCGGCTACTAAGCCAAAGCAACCCGGATACCGAAAGCCCTGTCTGCAGCGTTAACAGCAGACAGGGCTTTCGTTTTTTGGCCCGAGATTTGAAACAGCATATCCGAGAGAACCCAGTCATGAAAGCCCTGTTTACCTTCCGACTGCCCTGGCTGCTTCCGGTGGCAGCCATCGCCGTGCTGCCTGCCATGCGGCCCGCCAGCGACGCCCGCAGCCCGCAAGACAGCCAGTTTGCCTACCGCAAAATGGCCAATACGGCCTTCAAAGTGGGCGAAAAACTCACCTACCGAGCGCATTACGGATTCATCAACGCCGCCCACATCACCATGAGCGTCGACCCGGCCATGCACACCATCAACAACCGCAAAACCTTCCTCGTTAAGACCGAAGGCGAAACCCTCAAGAGCTTTGACTGGATGTACAAGGTGCGCGACAAGTTCGAAAGCTACCTCGACCAGGAATCCATGGCACCCCTGCGCTACAGCATGTCGAAGCGCGAAAACAAATACTCCGCCGTCGACGCCGTGCTGTACTTCCATGAACAGAAAAAGCTCCGGAATCTGCAGGGCGAACTCGTCATGCCATCCTATACCCAAGACATCGCTTCGGCCCTCTACTACGCCCGCAACCTCAACCTCGGCACAGCCGCAGTCGGGCAGGTATTTCCCATCGACGTATACATGGACAACAAGGTATACAACCTCCAGTTCAAGTTCATCGGACGCGAAACCATTTCGACCGACATCGGCAAGGTGCGCTGCATCAAGCTCCGCCCCAAGCTCGTGGTTGACCGCGTATTCAAAGACGACGACGACATGACCATCTGGGTATCCGACGACAAGAACAAGATTCCGATTCGCGTCGAAAGCGCCATCCAGGTAGGCAGCGTCAAGGTCGACATCACCGCGTACGAAAACCTCCTCAACACCTTCGACGCGCTGCAGAAGAAATAAGTCCGGCTTACCCGGATGAACCCCAACGCACGGCCCGCAAGGCGGTGCGTTTTTTATTTATACGGAATCATTCAGGATTGGGCGTTCCCTTGCCTGCGGCGCGGTCGGGCTATCCGCTGCAAGTCCTCAGGCGCTTCCGCTTCGCTGCACCGCCTTCCGGGCTTTCCGCTGCTATCCCTAACGCGGGCGGCGGAGGTGGGGTGGAATTACGCACAAGACAATGGAATGGTAAAAAAATATATTAAAATGCACTTGAATTATAGTGAATTGAAGATGGGAGAAAACTTAAAGCCGGTTTTGGCAAATGGAATCTATGAAGAACTCGTCACCCAACTGGTGAACGCCCGCATGCATTCCCTGGATCAAAGTGAATTCTATATCCATACCACCGCGCTCGACAAGGAGGAAGCTGCAATTGTTTTGGCGCAACATCTTTCAAGGACCATACGCTTTGCCCTTGGTTTTGTAACAGGTGAAAATAAAATTGAAAGGCAAATTGAAATAGCGAATAAGATCATGCTGTTGCTCAAATCAGAATTGAGCAAGGAGAAGTTTGATGTAGATCTGGTTGCCATACCGGGGCGCATGTTGAAAGCCATTTTTAAACGTCTGGATCAAGACTACAGTGATCTCGACCTGCGTTTAAAGGAAATCATGCCCGAAACCCGGCTGAGCCAAAGCGTTCTGTTCACCGGCAGCAATGAAGGCCGCTCCTTGGGCAGCGAGTTGCGGAAGGAAATTCTCTCAGCGGATGAAATAGACCTGCTTGTTTCATTCATCAAGTTCAAGGGGATCATCATCCTTGAAAAGGAGCTCAGAGAATTTACCCAACGCGGCAAGCTGCGCGTCATTACGACTACCTACATGGGCGCTACCGATTACAAAGCAATTGAGTTGCTGGCAAATTTGCCGAATACCCAAGTCAAGGTTTCATACAATACCGGAAACGAGCGCTTGCATGCCAAGGCATATCTGTTCAAGCGCAAAAGCGGTTTCGATACCGCTTATATCGGTTCTTCCAATTTCTCCCGAACTGCGCTGACTGACGGGCTTGAATGGAATATCAAAATGACCACCCGCGAGGTGAGCCACATCATCGACGCATTCAGAAAGACATACGATTCCTACTGGGAAGACAAGGAATTTGAATTGTATACGCCAGGTAGCGAACTGCATCGCGAAAAATTGGTTAGAGCGCTTCAGGCAAGCAATTCAAAACAGGAGAGCACCTCCGCTGGCAATTACTTTAAAATCTCCCCATTTGAATTCCAGGCTGAAATACTGGAAAAGCTCAAGGTAGAGCGAAACATCCACGCAAGAAACCGCAACCTGGTTGTAGCGGCCACCGGAACAGGAAAAACGGTTATTGCTGCGTTTGACTACCGCGATTTCAGGAAGGCGAATCCCCGTGCGCGCCTGCTGTTCCTTGCGCATCGCAAAGAAATTCTGGTGCAGGCTCAGGCAGTATTTAACGGTATTCTGGAGGAAAGAAACTTCGGAGAGCTTTGGGTTGAAGGGAATGTGCCGGCATCCTATCAGCACGTATTCGCATCGGTGCAAACGCTCAATAACCAATTGTCTGCCCTTGCTTTGTCTCCTGAATACTATGATTTTATTGTCATAGATGAATGCCATCACCTCACCGCATCCAGTTACCGCGATATCATAGCATATTTCAAACCCAAGGTCTTAGTCGGGTTGACGGCGACGCCCGAGCGTATGGATGGCGGTGATATCCAGGAGGATTTTCACAACAGAATAGCCGCGGAAATCCGCCTTCCTGAAGCACTGAACCGCAAGCTTTTGTGCCCCTTTCAATACTTCGGCGTCAGCGATAGCATTGACCTTTCGCATGTTGCCTGGGAGCGCGGGCGTTACATCCCGAGCGAACTGAGTAAGATTTATACTGGCAATGACCAACGGGTACGCGACATTCTCAACGCGCTGGAGTACTATACGAAAGACAGCCATCAAGTCCGTGCTTTGGGATTTTGTGTAACCGTCGAGCACGCTCAGTACATGGCAGAGAAGTTCAGGTTGGCAGGGTTGAAGGCCGATTTTCTTACCAGCGCAAACAGCCAGCGCAGGGAAGAGCTGCGGAACAAGTTGAAGCGCAAGGAAATCAACTACTTGTTCGTGGTGGACATATTCAACGAAGGGGTTGATATCCCGGAAATCGATACGGTGTTGTTTCTCCGTCCAACCGAAAGTCTCACGATTTTTCTTCAACAGCTGGGCCGAGGCCTTCGCTTGGCCGACGACAAAGATTGCCTGACAGTGCTTGACTTTGTCGGCAATGCCCGTCCGGAATACAACTTCGAAAACAAGTTCAGGGCCCTGATTGGCAGAACAGAAACCACAGTTAAGAAGGAAATCGAGGAAAATTTCCCCCGACTTCCACTCGGTTGTTCCATAGTGCTTGAGGCCAAGGCCAAGGAAGTGATTTTGAAAAATATCAGTGCCGCCACTTCACTGAACCTAAGCCAGCTCATCCGGCGCATGCAAGAGTTCCGCAACCACAGTTTGCAGGAATTCAACCTGCGCAATTTTCTCCATTACCATGAACTGCCGATCCAGATGATTTACAAGAAAGGCGGCTGGAAGCGCCTGTGTTTTGAAGCGGGGATTATCGACGCGTATGATGACACGTTTGAAGATGCCATCATCAGGGCCATCCGCAATAAGTGGCTCGCAACCCGTTCAAGCAGTTATTTTGATTTTATACTTGGTCTTGCGCGACAAGAGTTCCGGCTTTCCATGGATAAATTGAGTGAGGATGAACGCTTGATGCTGCAGATGCTGCATGTGGATGTATGGCCGGAACATTCTGGATTCGAATCACTTGAAGCCAGCATTCGCGCAATCGGACAAAACAACATACTCCTGCAGGAAATCATCGAAGTTCTGGAATACCTGAATGACAGCATTGGATTTGAGGAGCTACCCTTAACGCTTCCATACGCACAACCGCTCAAGGTACATGCGCGTTACACCCGCGATCAGATTCTGGCAGCGTTTCGCTTCAGTGAATTCGGAAAACGGGCGTCCAACCGTGAAGGTGTCGCTGAAAAAGAAGAGCTTAAAACTGAACTGCTTTTCATCAATCTCATCAAGTCTGAA
>CANHTS010000069.1 GCA_947463435.1 Flavobacteriales bacterium
GCTCGAGCCTTATGCAAAAGGTGGTAAGATCGGACTGTTCGGTGGTGCCGGTGTAGGCAAGACCGTATTGATCATGGAACTGATCAACAACATCGCAAAAGCGTACAGCGGTATGTCGGTATTCGCCGGCGTAGGTGAGCGCAGCCGCGAAGGAAACGATCTGCTCCGCGAGATGATCGAATCCGGTGTAATCAAATACGGAAAAGAGTTCCGCCACAACATGGAAGAAGGCGGATGGGACCTGAGCAAGGTAGATATGGATGAACTGAGCCAGAGCCAGGCTACCCTGGTGTTCGGTCAGATGAACGAGCCTCCCGGAGCCCGTGCCCGTGTGGCACTGAGCGGTCTGTCGGTAGCGGAATACTTCCGCGATGGCGACGGCCAGGGTCAGGGTCGCGATATCCTCTTCTTCGTAGACAATATCTTCCGCTTCACCCAGGCAGGTTCCGAAGTATCGGCGCTCCTGGGACGTATGCCTTCTGCGGTAGGTTATCAGCCTACCCTCGCCACCGAAATGGGTGCGATGCAGGAACGCATTACTTCAACCACCCGCGGTTCGATCACTTCCGTACAGGCCGTTTACGTTCCTGCGGATGACTTGACCGACCCCGCTCCGGCTACCACGTTTGCGCACCTGGATGCGACCACGGTACTGAGCCGTAAAATCGCCGAATTGGGTATCTACCCTGCGGTGGATCCTTTGGATTCCACTTCGCGTATCCTTTCCGAAGACATCCTCGGCAAAGAGCATTACGGTTGCGCCCAGCGCGTGAAAGAACTGCTCCAGCGCTACAAGGAACTGCAGGACATCATCGCGATCCTGGGTATGGACGAACTGAGCGAAGACGACAAACTCGTGGTTCACCGCGCCCGTCGTGCCCAGCGTTTCCTCTCCCAGCCCTTCCACGTAGCTGAACAGTTCACCGGTATCCCCGGCGTACTGGTAGACATCAAAGAAACCATCAAGGGCTTCAATATGATCATGGACGGTGAAGTGGATGAATATCCCGAAGCGGCCTTCAACCTGGTAGGAACCATTGAAGACGCCATCGCCAAAGGCAAAAAGCTCCTCGAAGAAGCCAACCGCTGATCATGCAGGTAGAAATTCTGACACCCGAAAAGACACTCTTCAGCGGAGAAGCCGATATCGTTACCCTTCCCGGTGCGAATGGCAGCTTCCAGGTGCTCGACCAACACGCGCCGATGATTGCCAACCTGGGCAAAGGCGACGTAGTGGTGGGAAGCAAACAAGCCAGCGAGCAGTTCAATGTGAACGGCGGATTGGTGGAAGTGCTGGAAAACCGTGTGATCGTACTGGTGTAAACACACCGCAACAGCAATAACAGAGAGAGGCCCGTTGGAAACAGCGGGCCTCTTTTTTTGCCCATCCGCCATTTTGCGAGGCTGTTCCTTGTCATTCAAATGTCTTCTTTGCGCGAATTGGCTTAATTTTGGATTATCAGCGAAACATGCAGCGTCTTATCCCCCTAATCCTGCTCCTCCTGGCATTGGTAAACCGCCCCTCCCTGCATGCACAACGCAATCCGGAGGCCGGCAAAATGTACAATCTCGGAGTGGGTTACTACTTCAGCGACACCTACGACAGCGCGTACCGTCACCTGTTGCGCGCCTGGGAACTCGAAAAGGAATCCGGTGATGATGCAGATGAATTCTTCATGGGCAAAACCGGTTATTACCTGGGCCAGGTTGCGTATGAAGGCTACGATCTCTACAATACCGCCTACACCTTTTACCGCTACGCCGTCGGGCAATTCAATTTCACCGACAGCCTGGTTTGGTCGGCCAAGGCCTTGAAAGGCTGCAACAACTGTTACCGGCAGATGGAACTGAACCGGCTGCCTTTTGAATACCGCAAGAAGACCCTTACCGATCCCGACACCATGCAATTGGTGTACATGAACGTGACGCGTATCGGCAGGCGCAGCGGCGACACACAATGGGTTGAGTTTGCCGGCGGCTGGAATACCGGATTGGTGCCCGGAGCGCGCGCATCCATCCTTACAATCTACCAACCGGGCCGCAGCGACCGGGCCAACGAAGTGCTCGGAGCCGGTTATGTGACGGCTATGGATTCGGCGCGGTCAGAAGCCTATATCGTGTACAATGCAGCGGCAATAGCTGCGCGATGGGATACCATTGTACCAGACGATTTGCTGGCTGCGCGCTGCCGCTATCCGGCGAAAGCCTATCGTGGCTACTTGCTGCCTTTGGGCATTCTGGGCATGCAATTCCGCGACCGCAGCCGCGATTGGCTGCTGTGGAAATCGCACCAGACGCAAGTAACCAGCAAAAAAAGCGAGGAAGCCATCCTGAATGAAATGGTACGCCTGGTGCGCGAAACCGGGCAAGAGTTTCTGAACAGCACCGACCCGGCTTATGCCGACATCAAAGAGCGTCGCTGCCCGGGTGGTCGCTATGAAGGCAAGAGCATGCTCGAAGCCATGGTGGCGACCGAATTGGAAGATGTACAGGAGTTCCTGAACTATGTCGGCACTTATCCGGCGCGGTATATGGGCAAATCGTGGACCTGGGAGGAAATTTTCGCTACCTGGCTCATCAACAGTACGCCGACCGGAACCAATATCTTTCCCTGGTCAGAACGCCTGCAAAAAACGCCACTGGCCGATGTGCCGGCTTTTGCACGCAGTTACCGCTATTACATTGAAAACACCGAACAGGCCGACTCTTTGCTGAACGATTACAGCTGGAAGCTCAAAGACTATCCCGATCGCATTGGAATGAACGAGCGCCTGATTGCATTTTGGGAAAGCCTTAAGCAACCCAAAAAGGCCGTGCGCTATTACGAAAACAAACTGCGCCTGCAAATGGGGGAAGGCGACAACGAAGCTGCCCGCAAAACCGCCAAGGATTGGATTGCATTGGGCGAAGGCGTCCACAATGCTTATTACTATCTCGGCAATATGGCCTATCAGGAGGAGAACTATATGCTCACCCTGCGCTATACCGATTCAGCGCTGAAATACTATCCAGGGCATTACAGCGCACTCGTGACCCGCGGCTGGACCTTGCTCCTGCTCGCCAATATCAGCAAGGCCTTGCCGGTTTGTGAGGAAGTGTTCCGGATGGACAGTTCTTCTGTGGCCCCGGTGGTGAACTACGCGCACTGTCTCCTCTTCACAGGCAAACATGCCGAGGCACGCCGCCTGTACGACCGGACGCTCACCTTGCTCAGCAGTTCGGCAGATTATTATACCGGACCGCGCGCCGACTTCGAACACTTCATTTCCAAGGGTGTGATGAGCGATTTGTTCGTGCGGGAACGCGACCGCATGCACGAACGCTTTCAAAAGGAATACTATTGGAAATTGCTGGCAGACAGCTTGTTCAGCCTCGGCAAGCAATACAGCAACGCCAAAGATTACCCTGCAGCCCATGCCGCCTTCGCACGGGCCGACGAAGCATTCCGCAAGGTTCCGAAACCGGATTACGAATCCATCCGGAATACCGCGCGCTGGCGGGGTTACAGCTATTACCTGGCCGATGACCATACGAATTCGGCGGTGTACTACGGCCAGGCGCGCACCATCTCCGAACAGCAGGGTCTGAGCGATGAACTCCTCGCGGCCGATTACCGAGATCTCAGCAATGTATACGGCTACAATGGCGACACCCTCCGCAAGGAGATGTACCGCGACATGGAGCGGGCCGTGCGCAACCGCATGGATGAACGGATTGGCCGGAAGCGCTTGATCATGCTCAGCCTGGGTTATAATGGCAGCGATGCACAATCGTACCGCTTTGCCGAAAGCGATGCCAGGCGTATCAGCCAGCGCCTGTCGGCCGGTGCGGCGCGCGTTTTCGACACCGTCATCCGCATCGACCTGATTGGCAGCGACTGCAATGCACCGCGCTTGCAACAAACGCTGAAAGCGCTGCGCACCCAGCCCAACGATGTTTTCCTTTTCAGCTATGCCGGCCCGGCCACAACGCAGGAAACCAGCGCCGGAGCGCGTGGCATCCGCCTGGCTCCGACCGCCGCACACAATGGCTTTGTTTCAGCCAATGAGTTGCGCAACCTGCTCGGCGACATCCAGGCGCGAAAGCATTACTACTACTTCGATGCGCCCAACGCCGGCCTGAGCCAGTTTTTACTCAATCCGATGCGAAGGGTCGCCGATGGCACAGAACCGGGCAATGAAAAAGCTTCCGCAGCTGATCAGATGTCCATTTTCTATCTCGGCATGAACGGCGCCCGGATTGAATCGGAAAAAGACTCCGGCGGTGCAGCAACCCGCGCGTTGCTGTCTACCCTGTTGCCCCGTTTTGAGAATCCGGCGATCAGCGCGAAAGATTTGCAGGCCGGCGTTTACCGCAACCTGCTGGAATCGGCCCTCCCCTACGCCCTGGAAACCCATGCCAAAGGCGCCGATTTCCTGCTCTTCAGGCACGATGTAAGCAGCCTGGCCGGTTTTACCGACTCCTTGCCACCCAAGCTTGAAATTCAGCGCAAAGCCGGCTCAGACGACGGCGGCGGCATCACACGCGGCGGGCGCACAACGCGTATCGGACCGGTAGCGGATACCTTGTCAGGACGGGTGCTCGACGAAAGCGAAGTGAAACTCAGCATCAATGGAAAACCGGTGCCGGTGGCAGGGAATGGCCGCTTCTACTGGCCCATACAATCCGGCGTATCTGAATTGAAGATCAGGGCGATTGATGCGCGGGGAAATGCAACAGACACGGTTGTTTCCCTCAGCGGCCTGATTGCTCCCGCAGCCGTCAACCTCCCGCGCATCAGCGGAGAACGCATCGCCCTGCTCATCGCCACAGACGACTATACCAACTGGGACCCGCTGAGCAATCCGGTGAACGATGCCCGGGTTTTGGGTCAGGTATTGTCTGAGATGTATGGCTTCAAGCTGGATACCGTATTCAACGAAGGCAAGGAGCGCATCATGGAAAAATTCCGCGCCTACAAGAATGCGACCTTCAAAGACGGCGACCAGCTGTTTGTTTTTGTTGCCGGCCACGGACATTACGACAACGACTACGGCGGGCAAATGGTCTGCCGCGAAAGCAAACGCCTGGGCCAGGATCCTTCCTACAGCAGCTATATCCGGCATGAAGACATTGCGCGCTGGCTCGATGCCACGCCCTGCAAAAACGTTTTCTGGATGATGGACCTCTGCTATGGCGGCGCCATGTTCCGCGAAACCAGCCCGATTCAGTACACCGGCAATACCGTTAAACCGGCGGCCCGGCTGTACGAAGAAAAACTCGTGATCCCGGCCCGCCAGTTCATCACTTCCGGCGGACACGAAGAAGTGCCAGACGGAACACCGGGCTACCATTCCCCTTTCATGGAAAAAACGCTCATGAAGCTCCTGTCGCGCAAACCGGGCGAATTGCTTGGCTTGTACGATATGGCTGTAGCGGTGGAAGGGCAAATCAGCACCGGCCCGAAATGGGGCAATTTCGGCGGCGACGCCAACGCAGCATTCCTCCTGTACACCTGGAAAGAGATGCGGCAGAAGCCGGTACTGCGGCGCGAAGGCATGATCAACACCTTCGCCGGAACAAGACCGTAACCTGAACCACGCGGCAATCACCCCGGGCTTGCTACCTTTGCGGTACCTTATGAACGGTTTCTTTAAAATCCCGCTTGCAGTGAACGAGCCGGTGCAAGAGTTTGCCCCCGGCAGTCCGGAACGCGCCCGGCTCAAGGCAGCCCTCAGCGAAGCCCGCAGCGAAGTGCTCGACATCCCCATGTACATCGGCGGCAGCCAGGTGCGCACCGGTCAGACAGTGAACATCTTCCCGCCGCACGACCTGCAGCACCAGATCGGGTTTTACCACAAAGGTGGCCGCGAACACGTTGAAATGGCCATCGACGCCGCCCTGGCCGCTAAACCGGCCTGGGAAAACATGCCCTGGGAGCAGCGCGCTGCCATCTTCCTCAAAGCAGCCGACCTGCTCGCCGGTCCCTACCGCGCCAAAATCAACGCCGCCACCATGCTCGCGCAGAGCAAGAACGCCTACCAGGCTGAGATCGACAGCGCCTGCGAAATGATCGACTTCCTGCGCTTCAATGTGCAGTACATGACCGAGATCTACAGCGAGCAACCTTCAGCCAACAGCAAAACCATCTGGAACCGCGTCGAATACCGGGCACTGGAGGGCTTTGTCTTCGCCCTTACGCCCTTCAACTTCACGGCCATCGCCGGCAACCTGCCCACCAGCGCTGCCATGATGGGCAATGTGGTGGTATGGAAACCCGCCAATACCCAGATTTACAGCGCCCGCATGCTCATGGAAGTGTTCCGCGAAGCAGGCGTGCCCGACGGTGTGATCAACCTGGTATATGTGGATGGCAGCACAGCAGGCGATGTCATTTTTAACCATCCTGAATTCGCCGGCATTCACTTCACCGGCAGCACCGGCATCTTCCGCCAGGTTTGGAAAACCATCGGAGACAATATTGCCAAATACCGCTCTTACCCCCGCATCGTGGGCGAAACCGGCGGCAAAGACTTCATTGTGGCCCACCCCAGCGCCGATTTGGATGTGCTGAACGCCGCCATCATCCGCGGTGCCTTCGAATTCCAGGGCCAGAAATGTTCCGCCGCCAGCCGTGTATATGTACCGCAAACCCTGTGGCAGGCGCTGAAACCCAAGCTCGTAGCCGAAATGACCACACTGAAGATGGGACCGACCGAAGACTTCAGTAACTTCATCAATGCCGTGATCGATGAAAAAGCCTTCAACAAGATCGCTTCGTATATCGATCAGGCCAAAGCCGACGGGCAGGAGATTCTCTGCGGAGGCAAGTACGATAAGAGCAAGGGTTACTTCATCGAACCGACCATCATCATCGCCAACAACCCCATGTACACCACCATGTGCGAGGAGATATTCGGACCGGTGCTGACCATCTACGTTTACGGCGACGACGAATTCGAAAGCACCCTGCACCTGGTTGACCGCACCAGCGAATACGCCCTCACGGGTGCCATCATCGCACAAGACCGCCAGGCGATTGTTCGGGCTACCGACGCCCTGCGCCACAGTGCGGGCAATTTCTATATCAACGACAAGCCCACCGGCGCCGTGGTCGGCCAACAGCCTTTCGGCGGAGGACGCGGCAGCGGAACCAACGACAAAGCCGGTTCCAAGGTGAACCTGCTCCGTTGGGTGAGCCAGCGCACCATCAAGGAAAACTTCGTTCCGCCGAAGGATTACCGCTATCCCTTCCTTGCGGAAGATTGACAACAAGACAGCGAAAAGGCTCCGGAAACGGGGCCTTTTTTGTTTAGGGGAAGTTTCAGGCCGACAAGATTTGACATAAAGCGCCTGATCCATGAATTCCAGGCACTTCGCAAGGCCATGTTTCCCCAAGTAAACCGCCTGTGTTATCTTTGGTAGATGGAAAAAGTTGTACGCATCACGACAGCTGAAGAATCCGGCACCGATTACCGATATTGGAAATCGCGCAGTTATGCGGAGCGCTTGCAAGCCATCGAATTCCTGAGACAACAATACCTATCGTATCAAAAAAATGCTGAGCCCGGATTTCAAAGAATTTGTAGGATTGTTAATTCAACACAAGGTTGAATATCTCATTGTTGGGTCTATGCAGTAGGCATTCGAGGGCATCCAAGATACACCGGCGATTTGGATATATGGCTCAATCCAACGGAAGAGAATGCGCATAAAATCGTGCACTGCATCAATGATTTTGGCTTCGAATCCTTTGGATTAAAAGCAAGCGATTTTACCAAATCAGGAAACATCATTCAACTGGGTTATCCTCCGCTACGCATTGACTTGTTAAACCAAATTGATGGTGTAACATTTACGGAAGCATACAGCAACAGATTAAACAATGAAATCGACGACCTCTTTGTTGACTTTATTGGTTATAAAAGGCTTCAGGCCGGCTTAGGGATCTTGATGACCTGGAACAACTGCAATAAAATGGCAGAAACGCCTCGTTCCACCGAAGGATTACCGCTATCCCTTCCTTGCGGAAGATTGACAACAAGACAGCGAAAAGGCTCCGGAAACGGGGCCTTTTTTGTTTGCGGATAGTTTTACCGAATGTGGCCTTATCCGTCTGGGCTTTCGATGCAATGGAAATAAATCAAGGACATACGGAATTAACGCGCACCAGCGAATCCACGCGCTTTCTCATTTCCGCGAATGTGCCGTACCTTTTTTTAAGGTGATGGCTGAAGAACCGGGATGAATCCGGGTAGTCGATAACCCTGTATTTCCCCAAGGGATAAAACCCATCCAACAACAATACCGGTGCACGCTTCATGCCCAGTTTCTTGCTGAAATAGGTCTGATAGTACGATTTCTTGTGTTTTGGGTTCTGAACATGAATAACATAATCCAGGTCATTCGCTGTGAAATAGTTGTCAAACGTTCGGAAACACGACTGACATACATCCGCGCGATAATTCAGCACAATTGCCTTGTCCTTGGGGATGCGGCAGGATACTGCTGCAAAGGCAAGTAACAGCAACAGGACTTTCACCGCAGTGTGCAGATAAGAATCTGGAACGCTGACTGGCGGGATTGCCGGAATACCTTCCCATGCTTCCGGCGAAGGCGCTGCCATTGCTCTTTATCCATATTGTACCCACATTTCAGAAAAACGCTGAACTCCCCTTTCGGCAGCCCGGGTGACAAATACCTGTCCAGGTTAAACAAAACCACTTCATCGAAAGATGCGGCATACGGCTGTTTGATATTGTAGGGGCGAAAAACGGAGCTTTCATCCATGATTCCTGCGACATGAACCTGCGGCACATCCCTCAACGTATCCGGAGTTGTCATAAACACCAGGAGTTCCGCATCATTCAATGCACGGACAGCGTAAAATCCGGGCGACTTTCTCGATATCTGTTCCCGTATAAAATACCCTGTTTTGATTTGTGAAAAAGCCATTAAAGAAGAACGAACCTCGCTTGAAATGGCCCGCCGAGGCAACATACCGCTATCCACCGGCATGGGTAAATATGCATGACTCCAAGTCGACAAATCCGTCACGCAAATGGTATCCAGAAAGGGGTTGATCAAATAACTTTTTCCATGCAGAAAAGCCATCAGATTGAAAGGGGACATTACGCAGTATGATTCGAGATGGTCGTAGGGTAGAGACCACAAAAACGAATCAACAAGGGGCAGGGTTCGGGAATTGAAGGCTGCGATATCAGCACAATAGACAGCAGGCTGTAACAATTCGGGCAATGCACTGAAATAACCTTTACTGTACAAATACAGTCGCCCGGCCGCGCTATCTATATACAGACCGGAAACATTCAGCCGCGTATTACCTGTTTCCAGGGGGAGCAAGGGTTTGGAGTGCTGCTGATTCAGATTGATCATCCAGATCCACCGACCACAACCCAAAAACAACAAGGAGTCACTGCGGACCATTACCGGTTTTTCGAAAAGGTCTTCAGCCGCATGCAGCTCAACGGTGCGCTGTTTCTTCAGCTTTCCTTTCCGGACACTGTAGTCTGTCAGGTATACTTTTTTCCCTTCTGTTGCAGCAAAAAGGAAACCACGCAGGGTGTCTGAGCCATAGAACAGTCCAGCATAGGAAGATTCGTCAAAGTCAATTTTCCTTGTACCCGGGATATCCAGCATGGCCTCGGTTTCGAATTGAAAGCGATGTGCCGTCTGAGCCTTTGCCGACCAGGCGAAAAACAGCAAAAGGAGAGCGTTTGTTATGCTTTTTGGAACCATGTATTTAACGCCATTATAAGCGAAAATAACTTTATATGATATATTTTGTGTCAAAAAAACACCATACTATAAACATTTTATTGTTATTTTTTTAACCAATAAGTAAAAACAATTTCACAAAAGTGAGAGCGACAGCAAAGGTCGCCGCCGGGGGTTATTCACGCAGCATCCGCTCGATGGCCGCGCTCATCGGCGCATTGGTTTCCACCAAGAACCCGCGCACACCTGCCCCCCGCGCCGCTTCCATATCGCGTTCCTTGTCGCCGATCATCCAGCTTTGCGCTGCGTCGATGCGGTAACGGGAAATGGCTTTTTGCAGCATCAGGCTGCACGGCTTGCGGCAAAGGCAGCGGCTGTAATCGGGATGGTGCGGGCAAAAACAGAAGGCATCGATCCGGAAACCATGCGCAATGCAGACTCCCTGGAAATAATCGTGCATGGTCTGCAGTGTATCGCAGTTGTTCTTACCGGGCTACGCCATGCAGCATCAAATCCCAGCCATTTCCCCATTGCCAGTCGCAGTCAGCAGGCAAGGCACCGTTTTGATTCAAATACTATACTGCGAAGGCATATTCAGGCTATAAGGCGAATGCATCAGGCCATTGTGCACAAAAGACCAGCCGGCATTCATATTCAGCACAATACTGTTAAAGGATGTATTGGCATTGGAACCCCAGCTGAAGGAGGTATTTCTGAATTCGTTTACACCCCTGGCAGGAATCAATGAATTAAGGTCTGTATTCTTTGGGTTCGCCGGATTGGTACTGGTTTCACTCAGGCACTGACCGCTTAAATCTGCCATAACGCAGATGATCAATACAACAACTATGGTATTTTTCATTTTAGTTTTCTCCCTTTAAATGTATACTTGATAAGCGTATTCCAATACGCATTACCGTAATGATAACTACCTGTAATAGCATCTCCATTTAAATCTACCTTACCTGAATGTGGGTTATAACTACTCGGGGCATCAAAAAGATAAATGTGATTTCCGGTTGGGAAGCCATCAAACAGAAAATGCGTTACGGTGTCTTTTTTATTCTGAAAATTAATGAGTGTGGTATATCGAACACTGGCACTGTCAACAATTTTATAATTCTTAAACTGGGTAGCAGAGGAAATCTCCCAGGGCTGAATTTCTATCATGGTGCTATCCTTTGAACCTTCGAACAATACCTTATACTTTCCCATAATAGGCAGCTGATAGTGTGGCATTAGGGTGAATTTTTTGGTGATGGTGTCTTTGCCATCATCTAAGGGGAAACAGGCTGCATCCGGCGTTTTTTCTACTATCAGGGTAGCCTGGTAAACCCCGGGCAATCCGGATTTTATAAACCACCTTTCAAATTCTTTTTCATTTATTGTCTCAGCTCCCA
>CANHTS010000070.1 GCA_947463435.1 Flavobacteriales bacterium
AATCCGTCAACCAGGTTGTTGTTTATAAAGTTCCGGGATCCAACGCCAGTCGCAAGCAAACGAATACCATTGATGCTGGGTGAACCGCTGCTGCCATAGGAAATCAGATCGGCTACTATGTTCCGGCTGATGAAATGCGGCCGGCTGCCGCTTGAACCAATTTCAATACCGCTGATCAGCCCTCCGAAATTCAACAGTGAATCAACCCTGTTATTGCGAATGCTGACATCTGAGCTCAGGTTGTAGTTGCTGAAAATTCCATAGACTCCGCCGGTGCCGCTGCCAATGATCCGCCGCACCACATTGCTATCTATAAATCTCCGCGGAGAGGCGGAGGATCCGTTTGCCAGGTGCATTCCGTAAACTACGCCGCCGCCGGTGCCCGGCAACAAATGTCCTACACGGTCAAATGTGTTGCTGCTGTAGTATTCTGTCAGTGGCGTTCCGCCACTGCCGAAGTTGTAAACACCGTAGATGCTTGAACCCGCATTTTGAGAACCCATGAACCGAACGGTATTGCTGCGCACAATGTTCAACGTGTCTCCACTGCTGGTATTGGTCAGGTACAATCCATACATGGTATTGGATGTTGCCCCCGTCAACAGGTTGTTTTCCATCCGGTTGTTAAGGATGTAACGATAGCGCTGCCCTGTCGAATTGCAATAAATCAAGCCGGTCAGGGCATTGTTACGCGTGTTTTCGATGACATTGTTCCTGATATGCTGGAAGCGACCGCTGCCGGTAATGAAGATGTGATACAGCGTTCCTCCGCCATAACGCAAGTTGCGCAGTACGTTATCATTCACAAAAACCGATCCTGCCGGGTAGCTTACACCACTGTAAATGGAATACTTGGTGCTCGTGCTCTGCAAGCTGTCGTTGATAAGCTGATTCCGACTAATCTCCGTGTTCAGGCTCGTGCCTTGTGTAAAGATCAGATAATGTGCATTGCTTGAATTCTGATTTACCAGGACATTGCTGATGGTGTTGTCACTGATCCGCATACGGTTGGCACCAGCTGTGGCGAATATTCCGTAGAAGTATCCGTTGAGAGCAGTATCCCGGTCTACCGTATTCGAGTCAATATAGTATTCGTTGTTAGCTGAGTTCGGTGCATAGATGAAACAATTCAAGCCCACACTGGCGTTTCCACCGCCAAAGATGCGGCTGGCGGTGTTGCCGGCTATCCTTCCAAGAACCGATGCACCAGGTGCATAAATCACCTGATTGGCCATGTTGCTGCGCAGGTTCTCGAAGCTGTTGTTACGCAGATTGATAGTAGTTCCATTGTATGGCATGTAGATTCCATACAGGGTCGCAGAAGTCACTATCTGTCCGATACCCGCGATGCAATTGTTCATCCTGTTGTTGGTGATGAAGGCGTGCTGCGCGGTTGTGGAATAAATACCATACAAACTACCGCGTGAACTATCCCCTGTGATGATGTTATTCTGCATCCGCAGGGTATCTGAAGTGCCGTTGTGGAAGAACATGTAAGCTGTTCCGTTGGGAGCATATTGTACTACTCCCTGAACCAGGTTGTTGTTGATATTGGCACTGCCGGCAGATGCTGTATAGATGCCGTAATGCGCCGTATTGCGGGTCGTGTCGAACAGCAGGGTGTCGTTTTCAACCAAAAGATAGGAAGGCCGGTTGTCGGTCCGTATTCCGTAGAATATTCCAGGGGTTGTTCCGTAGCATGCTGAGCGCCATACTTTGTTGTTTCGGATGATAACACGGTTGGCATTGCCCCCGGCAGCCGAATAGATACCTGATACAATGGAAGACGATCTGCCATCCTGACCCACTGAAACTGTATTGTTCTCAACCAGGATGTTCTGGTTATTGTTCGTATTGGCGGCAAAAACAGCAATGCCAATGGTTTGTACATGGTTGCCGTATCCGCCATCGGCGCGGTTGTCTACGACGTTGTAGGCACAATAGAAATGGTTGGTTTCAGAACTGCGGATACCATTTGCGGAAAGCTGCTGCGTTGTAACAACCGCAGAGTCGCCCCAGGCTGTAATCCGGCAATTGGTTACACTGTCGCGCTGGTTGAGGAAGCGGAAAGGTGCCACATCGTTAAATCCGATAATATGGATACCGGTATTTACCCTCGAAATCCGGAGATTGTCGAAGCGACAAGAGTCGTGCGAACCGCTGGTCGATGTAATCGGCAATGCCGTGATATCGGTTGGCAGGATGTTGGAAACAAGGATGCCCTTGGAGCCTCCGCCGCCAACCTGTGCGCCGGCATTTTCACGATGGCGCAAAGACATGCGGATGTTCGCATTTTTAATAACTACGCGCTTACATCCATCGGTCGGTCCGCTGTTTACCAGCGCATAACCCCACTCCATAAGGGTTACAGGATTACGGGCTGTGCTGCTGTCCTGCAGGTCTATGCCATCGATGGTAACCCAATCTTCGCCCACGATTCTAAAGATCGCATCAGGGATGGAAGAGGTATTGGTGGCGGTACCTTGATAACCGTAAATGATGGGATTGTTACCGGTGCCCGACTTCTGAATAATCAAAGGCCTTGTGCGGCTCGGGCGATAACCAGGGCAGGCCGAGTTGATGTACAGCTGTATGCCTCCTGTCGGAGCCACTTCAGTATGGCCTGCGCGCACATTCAGGGTGACAGCACCATTCAGGCCGCGCAAGCTGATATCGCTGATCGCTGCAGCGAGGGTGCTGTAATTGGGTGAACTGCCGCCAACGGTGAAGGTACCCGACATCGGCGATGCGATGCGACGTTTTCCTGCGGGGTTGGAAGGCGAGATATTGTAAGTAGTGCCACCAATGACCATGTCGATGCCACGGGCGTCCACACTGTCCCCGGCACTGCCGCATTTCAGATCGTAAACAAGCCAGAAATAGAAGGTGTCGTTGCAATAGAGCGGCAGGTTGCCGTTGAAAGTCATGGTGCCGTTAGGGGCAGCAATAGTGCTGCCAAAACGGGGTGCGTTGGTAGTGAAAACCGGATTCGTACCGGTGAAGAATACCCTTGCACTGTCGAGGTTTGCAGCAGCACTGGTAGTTCCCAGGGTGCTGAATCTCAGGCGGGTCAGGTTGGGCGGAATTACCGCGCCACTCAAAGCAACATCCAGGCGAACGATAGCGGCGTTGCGCGCACCCTCAGAAACACCATCGGCAATCTGAACCAGGGTGTCACTGATGCTGATAGAGGGCGTCAGCGGGGTGAAACTGCCTTCATCTGCCCCAATATCAGGGGCGGTGCTGCTGCGTGTATCCTTGTCATAATCATCGGTTACGAGCGACAAGGCTTGTCCTGCCGATTCAACTGCCGTTCCGGTGGATGTATTGATGTGCAGGTAATTGCTGCTCATCGGGTCTAAACTGGTGAAGGTAAGCGAGCTCGAAAGCGAATAGGCATCGCGTGTTGCACCACTCTGGTTCACCGATCGGTTCAGGAAGTCACAGATCGTCTGATCCGAAGTCTGGTCTGTGGTATTGCGGTAGATTACCCTGTTGCTGCCGGGCGTTCCTGCATAGTACAGGTTGTTGCCGGAAGCATTAAAGTAGTTGGCGGTCAACAGACCGGTGCCCAGCTTTATCATGGCCGCCGTGAATCCGCTGCCGCTGGGTGTGCTGGTATTGTAAAGAATGTTATTAGCAACGATGTGACGCGCCGTTGCTGTGTTCATCTGCAAGGCTGTGCTCGAGAAGTTGCTGCCCGTAGAGCCGGCATTCAGGTAAACCGTATTGTGGTAAACCTGATGCAAACCGGCGCTGAGCAACTGGATACCGGTAAGCCACGTGCCTGTGCTGTTCATGGCAGGCGCCTTTACATCGCCTATGTAGTTGTTGATCACGAATGACTCGAATGCGTTGCTGCTCCGCAAGCCTTCCACCGCAGTTGTGGAACTGCCTGTGGCGGTCAGGTTTGCTACCTTGTTGCCGCTGATATAAGCGAAACGACCACTTTGTGTTAACAGACCATACATGGTCGAACCAGAGGTTCCATTGGCATACAAGCGGGTAACGCGGTTGTCCTGCATGATGGCGCTGTCGGATGCCGTATTGAATATACCATATACCTGAGGCGTGCCGTAGGTGCTGTTCGTAGTAATCGAATCCACCACGTTGCCTTTGAGCTCCAAGATGTTTCCATTCTGCGCATAAATACCGTATGGGATATCATTCCCACGCAGCTCCTGAACGGTATTGTTGTTCATGCTAACGTTGACAAAATTCTGGTACTGACCGTACAAGCCAAACGTGTTATAGCCAGCCGGGGAGGTGGGTGAGAATACAATCTTGCCAATCAAGTTGCCATTCATCAGTGCAACCGAATCGTACAATGGTGGTGATGTGCTGGTATTGCTGTGGAAGATGCCGTAAGCATTGGAGCCGGCTGCACCGATATTGGTGATATTGAATACCGTGTCTTCAGAGAAATCGCGGTAGCGGCCATAGGCGGCGTGGGCTAAACCGTAGAAGGTTTTTACACCGTTGAAGGCAATGTTCCGCACGCTATTGCGGCGTACAATGGCATTCCGGTGCCATGCCGGTAGGTAGATACCGTAAAAAGTGCCGAGGGAGTTGGCACCGAAGTTGCAATCCACAATCCGGTTGTTTTCGATCGTAATATCGGATTGCACGCCACCCGCATACACGGCAATACCACCGTGAAGGAAGGTAGTTGAACTCGCAGGAACATGGTTCCAGGTAATGACGTTGCGGCTGATGATACCCGAAGCCTGGCTCTGGTTGTTTATAGTATTGGATGTAAAAGTATTTGAAGTGCCGAGACCAATGCGTATTCCATAGAAAGTGCCGCCGGTAGCCGTGTGGTCAACCCCAGAATTCGCCTTGTTGCTGATGAAGTTGTCGGTAATTACATAGCGGTCAGTGTTCAGCATCTGGATACCATTCGTTTCCACCGTAGAGCCCCCGAAATTCGTGAGGCGGTTGTTGGAGATGGTATCGTGCATGTCTTTGCGGAAATAGAAAGCATTGCCCAACTCAGGGCCGAACCAATGAATAGGCTGGTAGCAGTTGGTGATGACGTTGTTGCTGATCCGGATGCTGTCGTGCGTGCCGGATGCTAAGGTCACAGCTGGAGCAGTGGTAGAATTGATCAACAGGTTTGTGGCCACAATACCCACGGATCCGTTACCTGCGCGTATGCCGCCGCTCGCGGTATTTGCGCGGTTCAACACCACAGAACAGTTGCGTATCACGATGCGCTTGCATCCATCCGCAGCATTCCGTTTCAACAGGGCAATGCCCCATTCGGCCTGGGTTGTGGCTGTGGTATTCAAACTGGTATCGCGGAAAGCGAGACCGTCGATGGTGATATAGTCATCACCAACAATTTTCAAAATACCGTCAGGGGTTGTGCCGGCCGGTGTGCTGGTACCGGTACCTGCTGCAATAATTGGTGCAGCACCGGTGGACGAGGCACGGCGTATGGTGAGTGTGTTGATGCGGCTTGAGCGGGTGGCGCCGCAGGTAGTCGGGTTGATATTGATGACAATACCACCGGCCGGTGCGCGTTCCACGTGGCCCGAACGCACATCGAATATTACCGGACCAGCAAGACCGCGGGTGTTCAGGTCGCCGATGGCCGCATTCAGGTTGGCATAGGAAGGTGATGTGCCACCAACAGTATAGGTGCCCGAGAGCGCCGTCACATTGGTGATGGATCGACTGCCCGTCGGTGCGCCGCCGGTCACGGCAACGCCGCTGCTGCCGGTGTACACCGAGTCAAGCTGACAATCCAGCACAAAAGTTCCGGTGCCGGGGCAACGCACACCATACGTGATCCAGAAATTGGCGCTGCCTGCGCATGCTATGCGTTGGTTTGGATTGAAGGCGAAAGCGCCGCTTACACCCGTCAACTGACCGAGCAAAACCGGGCTGCTGAAGGTAGCATTGCCCGCAGTATACCACAATTTAACGGTATCAATGCTGGTGCTGGCGCTGGTGGTACCGCTGGTGTTGAAGACCAGGCGGCTAACCTGCACCGGCGCAGTGCTACTCAGGCTGCTGTAGGCCAATTGTGCACGCAGGATTTGTGCATCCCGGCTTCCTGAGTTGACGGCAGTGGTAGCAGGGTGTGAAACCGTTGTCGTCAGCGTGGCGGTGGACAGGGAAGGATTGCTGCCGCTGAATTCATCTGCCCCGATATCGGGGGTTTGGGTATTGCGTGGCTGGCCCTGCGCGTCATTGCCGTAGCCTGTCACTGCTCTGCCGCCAGCTTCTGCGAAAGTCGCATTGGACGCATCTACCAGGAGGTAACTGCTGCTGGCAGGTGAGGTACTAAGGAAACTCACAGCACCCTGTACGCTGTTCACGTCGCGTTGTGGCGAAGCAGTTAAGCGGCCCAGGAATTGGCACATGGTCGAATCCGCCCAGCCATCCACACTGTTCCGGTATACAAGATACTTCCGGTTGATATTGCTATTGAGGAAGTAAAGGTTATTGTTGCTGCGGTCGGAGTAATTCGTATTGGTGATACCAGTTGTAGTCTTCAAGAACCCTGCAGTGAATGCCGTGGTCGCCGATCCGGGTGTCGAAGTATTGTAGAAGATGTTATTGAACACATCCACTGTTCCTGAGCTACCGGTCCAAAGCAGGGCTGCTGAGCTGAAGGTGGTGCTGGTTCCGCTGGTGTTCAGGAATATGGTATTGTTGAATATACGGATTGGCGTAGTGCTTAAATTGGTTACGTTCACTTCCATCCCTGCTGCTCCAACTATAGAAGAACCGGATGTACTGGTATTGGCTGCGCCGCTGATGTTCGCGATGCGGTTATTCCAAACCGTGTAAACACCCGAACTTCCCAAGGCCATTCCCCTGCCATAACCAAAACTGCTCAGGTTGCCAACATCGGATATGATGTTGTTACCGGCATGGACCAGCGTAGGCGAAGCAACACTGATGTTTAGCCCTGTGGCAATGGAATTGGATATGGTCGAGGTAGAATTGCTGAAGATCCGGGTTATCCGGTTACGCAGGATAAACACCGAGTCGCCACTTGATAAGGAGTGATCAATGCCGATGCAGGTACCTGTAACAGAAGACCGACAGGTGACAAAGGAGTCAAGCACGTTGTCGTTGATCTCCATGTAATCGCCGTAACCGGTAGACAGGCCCTCAATAGAGGTGAAACCATGTATTCTGCGGATGACGTTGCCATTGAGATAGCAACTGTTGGTGCTCCCCGTGCCATGGCGCAATGCTTCAACAAACACCGAACTGCCCGTGGGTTCAGGCCCGTAAAGTCCGATGATCTGGTTACCACGCAGGTAGCGGGTGCCATTCGAAGGCGATCCAAAATCATAATAGCCGTAAAGTGTGCCTGTACCGCTGCTGCCGGGAACGATGAACATATTTGCTATGATGTTCGAGTCGGCCTCATAGGATGGATTGGACTGATTATTCCAGATACCGTAGCTGGTGGTTCCAATGCTGAAGAAATATATCCCGTCGGCAGGATTCAATCCGCCGATGGTGTTGCGGCTTACGTTGAATCCTTTCAGGTATTGGCTGCTGGAAGTTACGTTAATGCCTACAAAGCCAGAAGCGGTGGTATCTCGGCTGATGATGTTCTCGCGCACAATGCCGCGTTCACTCATACCGCTGCTGTTGCCCCATTGGATGCCGGTAAGGGTGCCCGATGTGCTTGTGGTCCGGGAATCTGTAACGCGGTTGCCCACAATCCGAAGTCCATCGCGCACAAATGGCGTTGCCGCTATGCCGATAAACGAGCCGCCGCTGTGGAAACAGCGCGTTATCTGGTTGTTGCTGATATCCAGACGACAAATACCGCCAAAATCGGTCAAGGCGCGAATGCCGTACATCGTGCTGCTCGTTGAAAGGGTATTCCGCACGGTGATGAAGTTCCCGGTTACGCTGGTGTTGGCGTTGTTTGTGCCCTGCCCGGAAATCCAGATCCCCTGTATGCCCAAGGTAGTTGAAATGCCTGTGTAGCCGATTTGATTGTTGTTGTCAACCCGGTTGTTGCGCACCACCACATTGTTGATGTTATATGCTTTGATGCCGTTTTCAGCGAAGCCGATTACAACGTTCGATGCGATCAGCACCGATTGATCTATAAAGGTGTAAGGAATAGTTGTTTCGTTGGCACTGCGGAACAGGATGCCCGAAAAAGCGTTGATTACGGTATCCGACTCAAGTGTATCAAACTCGCAACGACCGGTTGCCGCATTGGGCGTAATGGTGGTTGTCATGGCAGCTGCCGTTACCGGTACCACTGCTATTCCCTTGTTGCCATTTTCAAACAAGGTTGGTCCGCTCTGCAAGACCGGATTGCGGAACCAGATCCGGCAATTCCTGATGGCCAGGTAGCGTGATGCGTCCGAAGCACTGTTCCTGAAAACTGCAAAACCCGCCTCCATCTGTCCGGCTCCGCTGGCGTTCGAATCTGCGAGGTTGATGCCATCGATAGAAACGTAGTCAGACCCGTGGATACCCCAGATATAGTCTACCGAAGTGGATGAGGTACTCATGGTGATGGTACCCGTACCCGCGTTGATTAAAGGCTTCGGGCCATTGCCAAAGGCTGTAAAACGGATTGGATTGGAAGCGGTACCGTTAGCTGTGAGATTGATGCCACTTGCCGGTGCTGTTTCACTGTGCCCACGCATTACGTAAACAGCTACTGGTCCGGTTATCGTCCCGCTGTTTAATGCGGTCACAAACGCTGTGATGGTAGGGTAGCAGCTACTTGGAATCGTGTAGCTTCCGGCAAAAGAGCTACCGGAAGAAACAATGTAATTGTAATTCGCGCCGCTGTTGTTGCCAAGGTTGAGCGTTACCATATCGTGGGCACGCTGGCCGTGGGTACTTACATCCGCCAATATCGCGCTCAGCGATTTGGGTGAGCTGTACACGTAGTAGTAAACCTGAGTTCCTGCAGCATGGCAGGGAATGAAGCCGCTGGCCGTACTTCCGCTTACACTCATCTGCACAATCGAAGAGCTCGTGAAGCCTGCATTCGTGCTGTAGCGGATGTACAGGTTTTCGCCGTTCGCTGGTGTTGCGGATAAAGCGGCTGAAATCAGTACGCTGTTTCCAGGCAATACGCCACCACCGCTGTTGGAGGTCACAGCGCCGATTGTCACAGGATTAAACCCGGTTTCAAGCACGGACATGCTTTCGTTTGCCGGACTACCAGCCGTGCTGTTCTCGGTGATGTTGATGGTGTAATAACGCCCCGAAACCACCGCCGGGTAGAATCCGCCCGTACCGCCGCTGGAGGTATTGAAGGTGGCCGTTGCGGTAGTTGCAGGAAATGCTGTATTGGGTGCGATGAACGTGTTGTAGCCCGCAATGCTGACCGGCCCGGTATAAGGCCTCCAGTTGGTGCTGTAATTCGTCGAGGCCGCTGTTCCCGTTGCAAACTCCCATTTGCGGGTAGAAGCGCTGGCGCCTGAACTGGCCTGCAAACGCACCTGTCGGAACACCCCCAGATCCGTTAGGTTGTAAGTGGAATAAGATCCGTTCACGAGATCTGTGCCCAAAACTGTTGCCTGGCCGTAAGCCTGTGCCGAAATCAATCCGACACCCAGACTCAGTAGGAAACGGCGTAGCAAATACTGGTAGCTTCTTTTCATACGGTTTTTTAAGAATATTTCAAGCCTTAAAGAAATTTAAGACCCGAATTTGACAAATCTACATGCAACCCCATTGTTTCCAAATTTGCCAAATATCTTTATCCACATTTATACGGATTTTTTTACTGACGATATAAGCCGTATCCATCGTACGTTGTTCTTTGACAAAGTGAAAAATCAAGCGGAGTACCCTGAAGAGCGTTTGGTGCACTGGTATCGCTCCCGCAACTGGAAACCATTTCCATTCCAGCTCGAAATGGCTGAAGCCTATGCCACGGCGCCGGGCGGACTCCTGAATGCGCCCACCGGCAGCGGGAAGACCTTCGCCCTCGCCTTACCGGTGCTGTTGCAAGCCGTTGCTGAAAAAGACAGCGGCAAAGGGCTGCGCCTGCTCTGGATTACCCCGCTTAAAGCCCTCAGCAAAGACATCGCCGAAGCCATCCGCAGCGCCTGCAACGACCTTGGTCTCGACTGGCGGGTCGCCGTGCGTTCGGGCGACACATCCGGTAAAGAACGACAGGAAATCGACCGGCAGGAGCCACAAGTGCTCGTCACAACACCCGAATCCTTGCACCTGCTCCTGAGCCGGAAAGCCTATTCTGCGCGATTCGCTAAACTGCGCTGCCTGGTGTTCGACGAATGGCATGAACTGTTGGGCAGCAAGCGCGGTGTGCAGGCCGAACTGGCCTTGTCGAGGCTGCGCGGTTTGTTGCCAAACTTGAAAGTTTGGGGTATTTCAGCCACCGTGGGCAATCTGGATGAAGCGCTCGAAGTGCTGCACCCTGGTAATCGCGATGCACGACTCGTGCGCTCCGGCATCCGCCGCCGCCCCGAAATGACTACCCTGATTCCGGAAGAAGTGCAGCGCTTTCCCTGGAGCGGTCACCTCGGTATCCGCATGTTAAACCATGTGCTGCCGGTGCTCGATGCTTCCGATAGCACGCTCGTCTTTACCAACACGCGAAGCCAGACCGAAATATGGTATCGCGAATTGCTCGAAGCAGCGCCCCAACTGGCCGGCCGCCTCGCCATCCACCACGGGTCGCTCAGCCAGGATTTGCGCAGCTGGGTGGAGCAAGCCCTCCACGAAGGACGGCTCAAGGCCGTGGTCTGTACCAGCAGCCTCGACCTGGGTGTCGATTTCCGTCCGGTCGACAGCGTAGTGCAGATCGGCAGCCCGAAAGGACTCGCACGCTTCCTGCAACGCGCCGGCCGCTCAGGTCACCGCCCCGATGCCCAAAGCCGGGTCTGGTTCGTTCCTACCAACAGCCTTGAACTGGTAGAAGCCGCTGCCCTGCGCCACGGCATGGAAAGCGAGGCCGTCGAAGCAAAAATACCTGTAGTGCGTGCTTTCGACGTGCTGCTTCAATACCTCGTGACGCTTTCCTGCGGCGAAGGTTTCGACCCG
>CANHTS010000071.1 GCA_947463435.1 Flavobacteriales bacterium
CGCGCCATGGCAGCTGTTTGTGGACAGTTTGGCGTGTCGACGGCTGAATATACCGTAGCTCCGGTGGTAGCGCCTGCGAGCGGTTTGCCGTACCATGAATGGCTGGTGGAGTTCGATCGCCGTCCGGACGATATGCCCGCATTCAGCGCCGCGCTCGACAACGCGATGCAGGAACAAAACATTTATTACCGCGACCTGATCAGCGGCTCTGTATTGCAATCGCTGCAGGTTCGCGAAATGCCGCAGGGAGCCTTTATCGCCTACATGCGCAGCATTGGTAAGCTGGGTGGACAGAACAAGGTACCCCGGCTAAGTAATGACCGCGAACTGGCCGGTAAACTGCTCGAAGCCAACGGCCTCAAAGACTAAAGCATTTTTCTTGTAATGGCAGGGACTACGGTGCGAAATTTGCACCATGCTCGGACTGAAAATGGCTACCGACCCACGCTGGGTGAATATTGCAGAGAAAAGCATTGAAGAGATTCTAACCGATCATGCCTTTTGCGAGCAGAAAGCGGCCAGCAGTGGTATTTCGTTGATTGTGCGCTACCCCGAGCGCAGCGAAATGGTGGAAGAAGTAACGGCGGTTGTAGCCGAAGAATGGGGGCATTTCAGAAAGGTGCTCAAGGAATTGAACAAGCGTGGCCATTCGCTTGGTCCGCAGCGCAAGGATGAATATGTCGGCGCCTTGTTAAAGATAAAGAAGCACAGCAACGACCGCGACAAAAACCTGGTGGAAGACCTTTTGGTCTGTGCCATGATCGAGGCGCGGAGTTGCGAACGTTTCCGGCTTTTGTCACTGCATATCAGCGATCCCGCCTTGAAATCATTTTACCACGAATTCATGGTAAGCGAGGCGGGGCATTACCGGATGTTTCTGGATCTGGCGTGCAAATACCGTCCGGAAGCTGAGGTGAAAGCCCGCTGGCAGGAATTTCTCGATGCCGAAGCAGCGATACTCGCAGCGATGGAGTTGCGTGGTGACCGCATGCATTGATCAAAAAGCCGCCCAGATTTCCAGCAGGCGTTCCCAATTCCAATAAGGGCCTTCCACACAATAGGGCCAATGCAGGCTGGTCGGAATTACTACCGCAGCACAGATGGCGACGTAGCTTATAATGGAAAACCGCACGGCCGGCCGGTGCCAGATATCTGCAAGCGGGCGCATCATGGTGAGCAGGAAGAGCGGATAGAAATCGATGAACCCGCGATGACCGAATCCGCAGGCCAATCCCCAGGCCCACCAGGATGCATAAGTCAGGGTGATAAGCGCAAAAATCCCGCCGGTTGTAAGGGCCAGTGAACGATACGTGCCGGCTGTTTTTCGCAACAGGATAAACAGACAGGGTATTAGCAGCAGGAAGAAAGGGCTCATGGGGAAGAATCCGTTTTCCGGCGCGAGCAGCACTTTGAATACATGAGGAGAACGCCAATAAATAAAGCCTTCCTCGCCATAGGGCTCAAAGCCGTGGTTTTCCAGGTAAATGCGGTAAAACAGCCAGGGCAGAACGGGCAAAGCAGCTATTGCAGCGGCACGGAGCCACAGGTAAACATTGCTGAATCTTTCGCGTCCGTGGATTGCAAACCACCACAGCAGAAAGGGAGACAGGAAGAGCATGTTCACGGGCCGCACGCTGAAAATGAGACCGATCGCCAGTGCAGCCGCATAGAGGTGTAACGGTTTGTCAGACAGTTGAAAGAGACGCAATTTCCAGAGTAACCACGCCATCAGGAAGAAAGAGTATACATGCGAAAGTCCGGGCTCTTCGACAACATAATAGAACAGGTTGGTGCCGAGCAGGGTGCCGATTACACCCAGCCAGGCCATTCTCCGGTTATTGAGCAAGAGCAGCAAGCGCCAGACGAAGTATAGGCCGGCGAAAGCATAGGCTACGCCGGCGATGATGGTGGCTGCGTGGTAAGGCGGTGAGAATCCGTCGGCCGGCGCGCCGCTGATAAGAGCCCAGGCATGCGCAGCCAGAAAAAAGGGAACGCGCATGATGGCGACGCCGGGCGGGTATTTTGTGAGGATGCCGTTGCGCCAGGCATCGGTGCGGAAACCGCCTCCTGTATTGTAATCGGTTCCCGGAGGCATTTTAGCCGCATCCCAATGGTAAATGAAGGTTGCAGGGAGGAAGACATGGTATCCGGCCTTGTCGGCCCAGATTTCATCGTGGTAATTGTAGAAGCCGAATTTCCAGTTGCGGTTAAAAGCCAGAAATACAAAAACAGCAAATAGACTGAACCATACTACCCGGTTTGCATTGCGCATGGGAGTTACCATGGCTCAAAGCTATTGACTGGTGGCGTTTTTTTGAAGTATTAGTTGAGTCGAAAAAAAATATTTGTATTATTGAAACAGGAATGGCGAGCATAACGGAGCAGAATTATCTGAAAGCGATCTATAAGCTGGGTCATATGTATGGCAATACGGAGGCCGTGAGCACGGGCGATCTGGCGCAGGAATTGGGTACAACGGCAGCGACGGTAACCGACACCTTGCAGCGTTTATCGCGAAAGCGTTGGGTGGAATATGCACGTTACAAGGGCGTGGTATTGACAGGCGAGGGGCTTGGAATGGCTGCTGAATTGGTTGGATTGCATCGCTTGTGGGAAGTGTTCCTGGTTGAGAAGTTGGGCTATGCTTGGCATGAGGTGCACGATATTGCGGAGCAGTTGGAGCATGTGTACCATGCGGAATTGGCCGAGCGACTGGGCAATTACCTTGGGAATCCGACGCACGACCCGCATGGTGATCCCATTTTTGGCAAAGGCGATGAAAGTTTGTGCAAGCTGTCGGAGTTGGAAGAAGGGTCCGGCTTTTTGATCAGCCGTGTGGATGATCAGGATCCGGAATGGCTCGTTTTCGCAGCTGAACAAGGCTTGCTGCCGGGTGTGTCGGGCAGGTTGATGCGTTTGCGGCCGATTGACGGTGTTTTCGAATTGCTGCTGGGAAGGAAACAGGTTTTCCTTGGCACCAATTCGGCAGATAAATTGATGGTTAAAGCGTTAGACAGGGCCTGATATGCTGGATCAAATGAAAGATTGGTTTCTCTCTTTGCACCCGGTAATGCAAGGGTTGTTGGCGACGACATTTACCTGGCTGATGACGGCAGCCGGTGCAGGTTTGGTCTTCTTTTTCCGCGACATGAGCCGCAAGTGGCTGGATACCATGCTTGGCTTCACAGGAGGCGTCATGATCGCGGCTAGTTATTGGTCGCTGCTTGCTCCGGCGATCGAGATGGCCGGCGATACGTATGGGGAGACCTGGGCCTGGATACCTGCAGCAGTAGGCTTTGTAACGGGAGCTTTGTTCATTTATGGCTTAGACAAGGTGCTGCCGCACCTGCACCTGAACGAAGCCATGCAAAATGCAGAAGGGCCGAAAACTGATTGGAACAGGACACTGCTACTTGTGATGGCCATTACGCTGCACAATATCCCTGAAGGATTGGCTGTGGGTGTGGCATTTGGTGCTGTTGCACAGGGGCTTCCCCATGCAGATTTAGGCGCTGCGGTTGCCTTGGCCTTGGGCATCGGATTACAAAATTTTCCTGAAGGGCTGGCGGTGAGTATGCCCTTGCGCAGGAGCGGACTCAGTGCGCGCAAGAGTTTTTTCTGGGGACAGTTATCGGCTGTGGTTGAGCCATTGGCCGGCGTTGTTGGTGCGGCGGCTGTTATGGTCGCACAACCGGTTCTGCCTTATGCATTGGCGTTTGCAGCCGGTGCGATGATATTCGTTGTGGTTGAAGAAGTGATACCTGAAACTCAGCAGGATAAACATGCTGACACGGCAACCCTGGGCCTGATTGCGGGCTTTGTGGTAATGATGATACTCGACGTCGCGCTGGGTTAATCCGGTGAAGGGGAATTACAAACCATTCGCCTTGGCTTCATTCCACCAGGCATCCAGTTCTTCCAGGGAAAAATCGCCCATTTTGCGGTCGGTTTCTGCGGCTCTGGCCTCAATATACTGGAATCGGCGTATGAATTTGCGGTTGGTGTTTTCCAACGCATCGTCAGGATTGATGCCGCTGAAACGCGCGTAGTTGACGAGGGCAAATAGCAAGTCGCCGAATTCTTCTTCCTTTTCCTTGCTTGTAGCCGCATCGCGCAGCTCCTGCCATTCTTCCTGCACTTTGTCAATCGCACCATCGACCGATTTCCAATCGAAACCAACCTGGGCTACTTTCTCCTGCATGCGGTAGGCTTTGACCAATGAGGCCAGACTGCGCGGCACGCCATCGAGCACGGAGCGTTTTTCATTCCGGCCTTTTTCAGCGAGTTTGATTTTCTCCCAGTTCTGTTTGACTGTCTCTGCATCATCGGCTTTTACCTCGCCATAGATATGCGGATGGCGTCGGATCAGTTTTGTGCATAGGCTGTCAATCACATCGCCGATATCGAAGTGCTGCTGCTCGTCGCCGATTTTGCTGTAGAAGACGATATGGAGCAGGATATCACCCAGTTCCTTTTTCACCTCGTCGGGGTCTCCATCGAGGATGGCGTCGCTCAACTCAGCGGTTTCTTCCAGTGTCAGGTGGCGGATGCTTTCCCAGGTTTGTTCCCTGTCCCATGGGCATTGGGCACGCAGTTCGTCCATGATGGTAAGCAGCCGATCAAACTGCGCCAGCTTTTCCTCGCGGTTCAATCTTCACCTCCCTGCGGAGCGGCTCCACGACGTTCGAGGGCAGCCAGTTTGTCTTTTGCTTCTTTTACCAGGGCAGGCATATCTGCGAAGTTGGCGATTACGCTGTTCCAGGTAGCACGGGCGGAGAATTCATCGCCTAATTTCAAGTAGATATCACCCAGCAGATTGAACGATTTACCGAGCCATTCGTCGTAGCTGCTGAACTGGTTATTGAAATCGAAGACGGATTTCTTGGCGGCCTGAAGGCTGTCGGATTGGAACAGGATAAGCGCTTCCATGTACTTGCTTTCAGCAGCGTATACGTTGTCATAATTGCCGAAGTTGCGGCGGAAGTACTCCAACGCCCTGAATTTCTCATCGCGGGCATAACGGATACGGCCCAATATCAACAAGGCTTCGCTGATCATATCGGGCTTCGAAAACTCGAGTCCGTTGAGTTGTTCCGCCTTGCGTTCTGCCAAGGTTTGGTTTCCGGTTTCCAGTGCGCAACGCATCTGGCGGTGAACGGCGTAGAGCAGGTTGTCGCGATTGGCTGTCAGTTTTTCCAGTTTTTCCAGGTAAGGAATCAATTCTGCACATCGCGATTTGTCCCTACCCCAGATATCGGCAACGCCCAGCAAAGACTCTTCCTGATATTCAGAAGCGGCGGCATCGGCAACCATCCGGTAGTGGAAAACCGCCTTGTCTTTCTCCTTGCGTTTCTCGTGGCTGATGGCCTTGAAGTAATTGGCAGGCACTACAAAGAATCCGTTGCGGAAATCGTTCAGGTATTTTTCGAACTCGCGCACAGCTCCTTCGTAATCTTTCCGGTCGTAGAGTGTGTATGCAGAATTATATAGGATAGAATCGCGGCGAGAGGCAGTAACTGAAACATTGGGAACGGTATTCAACCATGAAAGGTAATCGCTGCCACGGCCGTTTTCCCGGTATATTTTTTCAATTTTTTCGAGGGCACGCTGTGCTTCCGGTGTGCCCGGGAACTCGGTCACAAGCCTTTTGTACATTTCGATTGCCTTGTCGTCTTTTTCCTGCTTGTAATAGAGCTGTCCAAGGCTTTGGTATGCGCGTCGCACGATTAATTTTCCTTGGAAATCCTGAATCAGATAAAGCAGATTGCGTTCAGCATCTTTGATCTGGCCGATGGTAATTTGTTCATTGGCTTGTTCGAAGATGGCATCCGGTACGTAAGGCGATTCGGGGTATTCGTTCGGGATGCGCTTCATGGTGGCAATCTTTTGTTGCGACTGGCCTGTGAAACCGTAGATCATCCCTTTCTGGAATAATGCATAATCGGATGCTGCGCCTTTCTTTCCCGAGACATAGGAGTAGTTCTCCAGCGCAGCTTCCATATTGCGGGTCATGAAGTAGCAATCGCCGAGGCGCAACATCGCGTCTGAGTATACCAGTTCGTTATAGTTACCATTGCGTGATTGGGTCTTGTATTGCTGAAACAGGGCGGCAGCTTCGCCATAACGGCGCTGTTTGAAGCGGCAGTAGCCCATTCCATAAAACGCCCAAGGGAAATAAGGGACAGATGTACATTCAGGGGCTTCCGCAAAACGCTGGTACCACTGGATAGCGTCGGCGTATTCGCCTTTTTGCAACAGGATTTCGCCTTTCCAATACGCTGCTTCACCGGCGGTGCGGCGATCGTTTTTGTACTGAAGGCTTTTATCGAACATTTTGATGGCGGCGTCGAAGTCGCGGTCGCGCATGGAGCGTTGCCCTTGGTAGAGTGTAACTTTTTGGTAGGTTTCCCTGGCTTGTAGATCCAGTTCGCCCATAGCTTCCAGCACTTGTATAGCGGTGCGATAATCGTCTGAATTCAGGAACAAACCTGCCAGCAGTTTTTGGGCCTGCTTCTTATCAGCCGACTGAGGAAATTGTTCAGTGAAGCGTTGCAGATAGGTGATGGCATTTTTGTTGAAGCCTAATTCCACCGCCATTTTAGCGTAGTTGAGCATGGCATTTTCCTGAACTTTCTTGTTGAAATCGCTTCGTTGCGCTTCGAAGAATGCGTTATATGCGTCTTGTTTCCGTCCCAGTTTCAGAAAGCATTCGGCCAGGTTTAAACTGGCAACTTGTGCCATGGAGTCTCCGGCGTTGGCGATGGCCTGGTACCAACGTACTGCTTCGTTATACTGCCTGACTTTGTAAAAGGTGTAACCGACTTCATACACTTCTCCTTTTTCCAGGCTATCGATGCCATAGCCACTGCGGTTAAAAGCTTCAGCGGCCGATTCAAATTCATTCAGCCGGTAATGGCATTTGCCTTTCAGGAACGCGGCCCTGTTTTTATAGGAAGCGATGTTCAGTTTCTCCAGATAAGTGACCGCTTTCTGGTAGTCGCCTTTCATGTAGTAGATCTGGGCGACGAAGAAGCGAAGTGATTGCGGACCGTTGTCTTCGATTTTTCGGAAGGCCTGCAGGGCTTTGTTGTATTCACCCATGTAATAGCAAGCGTAACCGTAATAGTAATTAGCGCGGATTTCGTATTCAGCGTTGCCTTCGGTGAGTGGTTCAAGCGTCTCGATAGCATCTTTGTATTTACGCGTCAAAACCTGGCTGTAGCCCATATTGAAGCGCAGCCTGTTGCGTTCTTCGAAGGGAATTCCGCTCGCATCGGCATTCTTGTAATAGGTGAGTGCTCGGCTGTATTTGCCATTCCGGAAATAGTAATCGCCCAAGGCGAGGTTGGCATTATTGGTTTTGTACGATCCTTGGTTCCTTTCCAGAAAAGCCAGCAGGGCAGCTTCCCCATCGCTGTGGTCTGCGAACAGCTTAGCCACGGCCACGTAGTATTCGGCATCTGCGCGCGTCATCCTGTCGGCATTGCCCTGTGACAGAAATCGGTTGAATTCGGCTATGGCTCCATTCCACTTGCCCTGTTCGAACAGGTTTTCCGCCCGCCGGTACAGAACGCCCGGACCGCTATATAATTCCGTTTGCTGGGCCATAACAGGGCAGCCGGCTGCAAGCAGAATGGTGAGTATGAGGTTGCGCAAACGCATATCCATGCAAAAATATAACGTGAAGAGGCGCCGCTTCTGATGGAGTTTTGAACAAATCGGCCGGATGTACATGAAAGTCTATGGACGGAAGGCATCGAGGAAATGCATGATGCAGGTGGTATTGCCGTTTTTGATGATGGCAATGACATCAAAACGGATACTTTCCTGTGGATAGTGAACCTCGAGCAGATGCGCAGCCGTGCGGACAAGTCGTTGTTGTTTGGCCATGTGAACGGCGCATTCCGGATACCCGAACCCGATGGATTTCCTGGATTTGACTTCGACGGCAATCAGGCTGCCAAGGGGATCTCTTGCCACCAGGTCAATTTCACCTTCCCTTGTGCGGAAATTGCGGTGCAAGACCTGATAACCGAGTTTTTGCAGGAAAGCTTCTGCCGTTTCCTCACCCCGCTGACCGAATTGAAGTGCATCCATGCTGCAATCAACAGCGGCCCTGCGCTTGAATTCGTTCGATAAACGGATAAATTAGCTTCGTTCACCAAAATCAAAGCCTGGGACGGCGAAATTTGTAGTATGGAAACGCCCTTGGTTCCTTTCGAATTATCGTCCTACGCGCTTGTCTGGCAACTTCAGCAGCGTTGGTTTGCTGAGGCAATGGAGGCCAGATCAAAGGGCCAGTCTCCGGTTAGCCGGCTATTGCTGGGAGAACATTTGCCGGTTTACACCTTCGGCCGGCATGCGAATAAGGAAAACCTGACTGCCGATGCGAACTGGCTCAGGGCAAAAGGCGCGGAGATTCACCAAATTGAACGCGGGGGGGATATCACTTTTCACGGTCCGGGTCAATTGGTGGCTTACCCCATGTTTGACCTGGAGGCGGCGGAGATGGGAGTGAAGCGCTTTATTGAGTCGATTGAATCGGCCATTATCGCATGCATAGCGCAATGGGGTATATCAGGCTCCGTTGTTTCCGGCAGGCCCGGCGTTTGGGTAGGAACAGGTACAGCGGAAGAACGCAAGATTGCAGCTATCGGTGTGTATTGCAGCCGCCATTATGCGATGCACGGTCTGGCCTTGAACGTGAATACCGATCTGGAATGGTTCAAGCACATGATACCTTGTGGCATAGCCGATCGCGGTGTTACGTCGATGGAAACTGAAATCGGTCGGAAACTGCCGTTCAAAGAGGTTGCCGACGCGTTGACAGCAGCATTTGAACAGTACTTTCCATTTACATTTGTAGCAGATACCCCAATCAAACCCACAACATGAAGAACAGAACACTACTCGTTATCATCGGTCTTGTATTGCTGCTTGCCGGTCCGGCAGCATGCAACTACAACGGATTTGTTAACAAGGATGAGGAAGTTAAGAAAGCATGGAGCTTTGTGCAAAGTGCTTACCAGCGCCGTTCGGATCTGATTCCGAATTTAGTGAACACGGTGAAAGGTGCTGCTAACTTTGAACAAGAAACACTTACAAAACTCGTCGAAGCCAGAGCAAAGGCTACTCAAGTTAAATTCGAAGCCGATCAATTAAACGAAGAGAATATTCAGAAGTTTCAGGAAGCTCAGGCACAGATTAGCAGTGGCATTGGTCGCCTTCTGGCTGTGGTTGAAAATTATCCAACCCTTACCGCAACCAAAGGCTTCCAGGATCTTCAGGTTCAATTGGAAGAGACGGAGAACCGCATCAAGGCTGAGCGCGACAAGTTCAACGAAGCGGTGAAGCAGTACAATGTAGCTGTACGCCGTTTTCCGGGTAATATCTTCGCCGGGATATTCGGTTTTGGTCAGAAACCTGCATTCCAGGCCGAGGCCGGATCGGATAAGGCGCCTGAAGTACAGTTTTAATTGGGGCCATTGTTCGGTTTTTTCAGGCCCCGGTTGGATGAGGAGCGGCTCATTGCAGCCATCCGGGAGGCGGAAATGCGCTGTTCCGGTGAAATCCGCGTTCACTTGGTGCGGCATTGCAAGAAGGAGCCGGCCGAGGCAGCTGCTGGCGTGTTTGAAGAACTGGGCATGCGTGAAACCGCTAACCGCAATGGCGTGCTCATTTTCGTGGCCTGGAATAGCCGCCGGTTCGCGATTATTGGCGATACCGCTATTCATGAAAAAGTAGGTCAGACCTTCTGGCTGGCAGTGCATGATGCGATGAAGGCTCAATTTGCAGCAAGAGATCTGACAGGTGGAATAGAGGCAGGGATAAGAATGGCAGCCGAACAGCTGGCACACCACTTTCCGCGTATGGATGACGACGTAAATGAATTGGATGATAGCATCAGTTATGGGTAAAAGCCTGAAGCGTTTTTTTCTTATCGCCCTGCTGCTGTGTCCGGTTATGGAACTGGTTTCGAAATCCATTCCCTCGAAACCGGGTACTATTGTCAACGATTACGCAGGCATACTGACGCGTGCCCAAAACGATACTTTAGAGGAAAAACTGCGCGCGTGGGACCGCGATAGCAGCAGCACCCAGATCAGCATTGTGATTGAAAAGTCGTTGGAGGGCACGGACCTCTGGACCTATTGTCAGGAGTTGTTCAATACCTGGGGAATAGGTCAGGCGAAGAAGAATAACGGCGTTCTGATCTACATCGCGTTGGATGATAAGCGAATACGGATACATACCGGTCGTGGCGCGGAGCAATTTTTGGGCGATGCCAGGTCAGCCCGACTGATTGAAGAGATACTACAACCCGCTTTCCGCAGCGGCGATTATTACGGCGGACTGGATCGATTGACAGACCGGATTATTGAGTTGAGCCGGGGAGAATATAGTCAGGATGCTAAGGGAGGATATGGTGTGAATCCGATTGTGATCTTCCTGGTGTTTTTTGCATTCATCGTGTTTCTGTCTTTTTTGAACCGCAACCGGGATATCAGCCGACGTGGCAGCAGAGATCATTGGAATGGTCCGTGGAACTGGCCGGGCGGCGGTTGGGGCGGCGGCGGCTGGTCTGGCGGAGGCAGTGGTGGAAGCAGCTGGGGAGGATTTGGAGGCGGCAGCAGTGGTGGCGGTGGAGCGAGTGGTAGTTGGTGAGGGGTTGAGGGGTGTGGCCAATCGGGTTTGGTTGGTTGATTAGAGTTGTAGAGTTATTCTTAAACGTTTATAAGTGTAAAAATTTTGGCCAGATAAGTCGGATGCTTGCCACATCGCTTTGGGGGTGTACGCGGAAAGCCTATATTGCACCTGCATTTTAGCTCTTTTAAGTATGGACTTTTTTACATTTATCAAAACTTACAACACAGAAGAAAGATGTGTTCTTTTGTGGAAGGGATTTCGGGATAAGCATGGTGTTTACTGCAACCGTTGCGGCTCATCC
>CANHTS010000072.1 GCA_947463435.1 Flavobacteriales bacterium
GATACCGAATCAGGAAGCATCGCTGATTGCAGACACCGGTTTACCGGGTGGTCCCGGAACCCGGCCATCTGTCTCGGGTGCCCGTCCGACATCCAACAATTCCCAAAGTGCTGCATCGAGTCCGTATACATCATAAAGCGCTTTGTACGCACCGAGTCCATCCACTTTCGCCGTTTGATACACGAAGAACACGGGTATGCGGCGGGGCAGATAGATGTACTGGGTTTGTTTCCGCCGCAGGCTGTCTTTATTCTGCACTTTATTCCAACGGACTAAGCGCAGTGAATCGAGCGGCGGATAACCCATCCAGATGCGCACATCATCGTACGTCGGCGTCGGGCGCGATTGCCATTGCAGAAGAAAACGAGCAAAGCGCATTGGATCCTCCAGCCTTACACAACCATGGCTGACAGCCCTGTTATTGAGGCTGAACTTCGACTTCATCGGCGTGTCGTGCATATAGACGCTATACTTGTTCGGAAAAAGGAATTTGATCAGGCCCAGGCTGTTGTCTTCGCCCGGATCCTGTACGATGCTGTAAGGTATTTTACCTGGTTGCACCCGGTACCAGTTCACGGCATAAGGACTGATTTCGGTGTTTCCGCGGTAAACCCGGTAGCCATTGCGCGTGAGGTAGGATGGATTTTTGCGGATGGAAGTCAACATTTCCCGGCTGACAATATTGGCGGGCACGCTCCAGGTCGGATTCAGCACCACCGAGTAAATAGCAGACTCTATCATGGGCGTCTGCGGATCGAGCGGCTTATCGGCGAACTTACCCGAACTGCGGTATTTTAACAGCTTCGACTCATAATCCAATGGTCTTGCCTTTCCAACACAAACCTTCATGCTGCTAACACTGTCCGGGTAATATAGCCAAGCCCTGAACTCCGGAATATTCACCAAAACAAAAGGACCGGTTTTCGGCATCACCCTCCAACGGATGCGCTCCATATTCACCGCAATCTGTTTGAATTTATCATACGCCGAAGCGTACAAACTTTTCCAGGTGGAAGGCCCGATGACACCATCGGCGGTCATGCCTTTCTCGTCCTGGTAGCGTGTGATTACCCTGACCAATGCGGCATTGTATTTTCTGCCGGCCTGACGGGCGAGGCTATCGGGAAGCATGCCCAAGGCAACCAACCGCGCGGCAAGAACTTCCACTGCTGCGCCGGTATCATTCAGTTTCAGTTTACGCGTTGGAATGTCAACTCCCCTCCCATTGGTATCGGTGCGGTAATCGGGCAGCCAATTGGCGAGATAGCGCTTGAAGCGCTGGTAACTGGTATCCTGCAGACTGGAAGCTGCAAAGCGGTTAAGAAATTCTGTCGAATGCAGCACCGCCATAAAATTCACCTTCAGGGTATCCTTGCGCTGCAGTTCACATTTGTCGTATTCGGAGCAAGGCGGAAGCCGGCCCAGGAGCTTGTCATGCTCCATGTGCAGCAAAGCATTGCTCAGCAGGATCTCCACATAGGCCAAACGGCTGTAGAGTGCGTCGCCATTGCCGGTGCGCCCCAGGTCTATGCACTTGAAAATGGTATCCCTGTAATACCATTCCGGCAGGAGACCTTCGGTAAAAAGTGTGTCGTACAAAGCCGCTACACGCGCTTTGAAACCGGGTGCGTCGAGCTGATCGAGCCAAACCGGACTAAAAGCGCGCTGCTGATAGAATGCAAAGAGGGTGTCGGCATAAGGCAGTTTCGCGCTGTCTTTGCGCAGCAATTCCGATTTCATCCGTTCCTTCACCAGGTCGACGTCGAAATTAGCGGCCTTCAATTCTGCAAAGGTCCCCGGCAATCCCGTGCGTTTGCCCGTGCATGAAGCGCATAGCAGGGACAGGAAAAGCAAACCGATGGTATAAACGAAAAACCGTTGCATGTTTTTCCAAATATAAATGCACAGTTGACGAAATAGCCAATAAAACCATTGTTTCCCGGTTTGCACGGTAATCGAATGGCACCGCTCACTAAAGCAACAACTCGGCTCAGGAATGCTTAGCTGCCTAGTGAATGGAAGGGAATGGCGGATCTGCTTTTTACGAATGGTTTTTCTTATCCTTGTGCCATGTCTGCCCGCTTTTCTACCCGGCGTATCGTGCTTTATACGCTGTTGGCTGCTGCGATCATCTTCGCATTGACATTCGACTCTTGCCTGATGGGCCGGTACTTCGTGTACAATTTCTCGGATATAGGCGACCATGAAAAATTCGATAACCGGACGCTGCAGAAATCTGCTCAGCCTTTTCAATTCAAAAGGGGCAGCAACCAGGATCTGGCCATCCGGACCGGGCGCGGCCTGCAGACCCTGAGTCAGATCAACAACGATAACGACAGCCGGGCATTTCTGGTAATCCGCAACGATAGTATCCTCTATGAAGGCTATTTCAAGGGCTATACAGACAGCAATGCGGTTCCATCCTTTTCCATGGCTAAGTCGTTCACCTCTGCTTTGATTGGTTGTGCCATTGCGGACGGATTGATCGGCGGTGCCGACGACAAGGTAACCAAATACCTGCCAGACTTAAAAGACCCTTCCTGGAACCAGGTGAGCCTCCGCCATTTGCTAAACATGACTTCGGGAATGGACTTCGATGAAGGCTATTACTCGCCTTTTACCGAAGCTGCCTCTTTTTACTACGGCCGCAATTTGCGCGAACGCATCCTCGACCTAAAAACCAAACGCCCAGCCGGTCAGCAATGGGAATATGTGAGTGGATCGACCCAGATGTTGGGTCTTGTACTCGAAAGGGTACTGAAGGGCGAAAGCATCACGGCTTATCTGCAGCGCAAAATCTGGACACCCTTGGGCATGGAGTTCGATGCCGGCTGGAGTATAGATGACAAGAAAACCGGCATGGAAAAGACCTTTTGCTGCATCAATGCCCGAGCGCGCGATTATGCCAAGTTCGGTCGGCTGTACCTGAACAAAGGTCTATGGGAAGGCAAACAACTGGTCCCGGAAAACTGGGTCATCGAATCTACCAAACCCGGCACTGCACCCGGCTGCGACCCGCAATACCATTTCCAATGGTGGCTCAGGCCGAACGGAGCTTTTCTCGCCCGCGGTCATTTAGGACAGTATGTCTATGTAGATAGAAAAAAGAACCTCATCCTGGTCCGTTTGGGTGCTTCAAGAGGTGAGTTGGATGACTGGCCCGGTTTTTTCGACATTCTCAGTAAGTATTATTGAGGATAGCGTCTTTGGTTGCCGTCAGATAACTGTCAGTCCTTATTTTCGCGCAACGATCATGAAAAAGCTCGCTCTTATACCCATGCTGGCACTAGCGCTGCTGCCTGCCATGGAAGCGCTGGCGCAACCCGGCCGCCCCGCCGTTCCGCCAACGACCAGTCCCCGGCCAGCGGCCAATAAGCCCAAACCCAAGGAAATTCTTCCAGCCGTTCAGATCTTCTTCGATGTCAATAAAGACGTCATCAAGAAGGCCGAGTTCGAGAAACTCGACAAATTGGTTGAAGACCTGAAGACCAAAGCCGACTTCACCGTATTGCTCACCGGGCATACCGACAGCACCGGTGATCCGGAATTCAACCTTGCCCTGTCAGAGCGCCGCGTGAGCAATGTGTTCGATTACCTGTCCGAAAAAGGGCTGGATGAAAACATCATGGAAAAGGCTTTCTTCGGCGAAGCCAAGCCCCGCGAACAGAACTCAGATGAAGACAAGCGCATGAAAAACCGCCGTGTGGAAATCACCATCTTCTACAAAGAAAAACCCAAGCCAGAGCCGCCCAAGCCTGTTGCCGATACCTGTAAAGGCGACACCACCATCAGCATGGGCAATGGCGTGATGATGCGCATGAACATCTGCACCTGGAAGACATTCATGGCTGGTAATAAAAAAGGCATTAAGGTAGACCTCACCCAAGGTGTTTCTGATATCATGAATTCAGAATACCCGCTGCGCAACGCCAAATACCAGAACCTGTTAATGGCCGGTATCCTGAAAATCAGCACACCCGGAGACAGCTGCCTGGCCCAAAAAGCTACCGTAATTCTGCCGCTCGAAGCCGAATGCTACAAAAAAGCCAAAATCAGCCTCTTTGAAACGAAGACCAAGAACTATTGGGAACCCAACAAGAATACGCGTCCGAATATCCTGAAAGACAAAACCAGCGTAAAAGTGGAGATTCCTGTTACTTGTTCCGGCGTAGTAGCCTGTGCCGGTGTTTACACCGGAAAGAACCGGACGAAGTTCAAAACTTCAGACCTGAATATCACAGAACTCTACGTAGCCAGCGAATGCCCAACGATGCTGATCCCGGCCCGTAAAGTCGGCTCATCCTGGGAAATCATGTACGACAAACTGAATGGCGAAGCAAAGGTGTATGCCAAGACAGAAGACGGCACTACTTTCCAGATTCAGGGAGCTGAGCTGCGCAACCTGAAACATGGTTTCACGTTGTCGAAGCCCAAACAAAACCGCGTTTTCAAAAAGTACAAACTCAGCAGCAAAAGCCTGGGAATGAACGACTAATCCAGTTTACGGATCTTATAAAAAAAGCCGCCTTCCAAGGGCGGCTTTTTTGTTTACCGGCTGCCTGGTCGTCAATTTCCGGCAGCAGTATTGGTATACACCGGCGGCTTCTCACCCGGCGCATAGTCCGTTTTCACAATCTTGTGGTCCACCGCAGGCAGCGACTTCAGATAGGCATAAATAGCCTTCACATCGTTATCTGTCAGCCTGGAAAGCGCCCCCCAGGGCATAGGTGTATAATCCAAAACACGACCACCCTGCATCCGGGTTTTGAAACGCTGAAAATCCCACGAAGAGATAACACCGTTTCCAGGATGCGGTGTGATATTGGGAGAAACCATGGAATGGCCCTTGGTGAACGCATCACTGAATACATTACCGCCGGCAAAAGGTTGACCGACCAACGCGCCTGAATTAGGATCCATGCGGGTATGACAACCTTTGCAATTGGCGACATTCACGGCCAGGTATTCTCCATAAGCTGCCGTGGTATCGGGTGGCAGCGACTTCGGCGGAGCAACTTTTGGGCTTTCCGGCTTCATCACACCAAATGCCATCAAGGCCTTGGCAACGAAACTCCATTCCGTCTTTTCTATCTTGTTTTTTACCGGTGGCTGTGAACGCATGAAGGAAATCAATGCCTGTACATCGTCATCGCTCATGTTCTGATATGGCATAAAAGGCGCGATGAGACGGCCGTCGCTGCCCACTGCATGCCGCAGGGTGCGGGCCAATTCACCGTCGCTGAGTTTACCAATACCGGTTTCTGGATCGGGGGTGATATTGGGTGCACGAAATTTACCGAAACCCGGAATTTCCAGCTCCCAGCCTCCGGACAGCGGGATCTCAAGTCCGCTTTCCACTTCCATGCTTTTATCCATCGGAACATGGCAAGTGGCACAATGGGAAGGTCCGAAAGCCAGGTACTTGCCGCGCGCTATGACCGCAGAATCTGCGCTGGCCTTGATGTCTGGAAGCGGTGCTTCATACTTTTTACTCCAGGCAAGCTGCACGTAGATGAACAGCGCCAGAACCAACAAGGCAAGAATGCCCAGGGTCCATTTTAGAATCGATAGAACTTTTTTCATGGAGGGGTAGGTTTAGTTTCCCAAACCTACCATTTTGGTCATAAATAAACATGACCCATATCCGATGTTGGACGAAAAAGGAACTTTGACTCTTCAGTCAATCTGTACGCTTCCGGCAATCAAAATGCGGTAGCGCTGCTCAAGGGTTGAAAAGGGCGTATAGCCTTCGGCGATGAATTGCCTGCGGCCTTTGTGTTGGAGCACCACGGTTGGAAACCCGTTCAAACCTGCATTCAATGCATTCCGGTAAGCAAGCTGCATTCTTTCTTTCACATGTGGCTCGCGCATTTTGGCCCGGAAGACCGCACTGTCGACTGCGAATATCTCCACCAAGGAAGCAAAGGCACCCGTATCGGTGGGATGCACGCCCCTTTCATAAATGGCCTTGTGGATAAGCGAAGCGTATTGCAAACGTGCCCCGGGAACAAAATCTGTAAACGCTGCAATAGCCAACGATGCCGGATCGGATGTAAAGAGTACTGTCGAATCTTTTAAGGTACCTTCTGTGAAAGGCTTTCCGAATTTTACGCCGGCTAATTGTTCCACAGATGGGTAGGCCTGGGTAAGGAAATCGCTGAGTTCCTTCATGGGGACTGCTCTTTCACCCGCCAGCATCCCTCCCGGCACAATTTCGATATCGCATTCAGCGCCGTACTTTTCTTCAAAGGCCTTCATCACGGAAGAAAAGCCATAACACCAGCCGCAAAGGGGGTCAAAATAATACGTTAGACGCGGCCTGGGCTCTTCCTGTTCTTGTGCAGGCACGTGAACCTGTGCGTTTGCGGTTTGTTGGGCGAGGAACAGCAATGCTGCAATAAATCCGAAGGCCTTTCTCATGATACAATGTTACAACAATCAAATTTCGTTCCTGTCTTCCACTTGTCAAGACATCCAGGGAAACGGGCAATTGAAGTGAGCCGACTATTTTTGAATCCATGCAAGCCCTTCTGAATAAGCTGAATTACAAAAGCGAATCGCCTGTTCACTTGCTATTCGTTCCTGACGAACTGAGCGAATTGCCTGCATACCTGTCTGCAAGCGCACGTATCATCACCAGCACCGAAAACGACAAGTCTTCGGTCGGGTTCGCCATGGTTTTTGCCACGAAACTCGAAGTGCTTGAATCGGCTGTTCACACACTGGCTCCCCTGCTGGAAGGCGATGCAGTGCTTTGGATTTGTTACCCCAAAGGCAGTTCAAAGCGTTATCGCTGCGATTTTAACCGGGATACAGGCTGGCAGGTATGTGGCCAGTACAACCTGGAGCCGGTTCGACAGGTTGCAGTAAACGAAGACTGGAGCGCATTGCGGTTCCGGAAAACCCAATACATCAAACAACTTACCCGCAGCAGCGATATGGCGCTCGGTGCCCAAGCCAAAGCCCGGCTCACACAGCAAAAGAAAACCTAAGTCGCTGTCAATCTATCCTTAACGAACTTCAACCCTTCCTTCTATATCCTCATGACTATTGCTGTAACCATCACCCTTTGCGCCCTTTTGTTGCTGGCTTATGTATTCGACCTTAGTGCAGCCCGCACGCGTATTCCTGCCGTGATTCTGTTGCTCGCATTGGGCTGGCTGGTGCGTCAGTCTACCACATTTTTCCAGATACCGATACCCAATCTCGATCCCATTTTACCCGCTTTGGGAACCGTCGGATTGATCCTGATTGTGCTCGAAGGCTCGTTGGAACTGGAACTGAATCGCGCGCGTTTCGGACTGGTAGCGAAAGCTTCGTTCATGGCGCTGCTACCCATGTTGTTGTTGTGCGCAGGCATAGCGGCACTTTTCATGTTTCAATCAGGCGCCGGATGGCAACCCTCCCTCGCCAATGCCATTCCCCTGGCAGTCATTTCCAGCGCGATCGCCATACCCACCGCCCAGTTTCTCCGCCGCAACCAACGTGAGTTCATCACCTACGAAAGCAGCCTGTCTGACATCTACGGCGTGATACTCTTCAATTTTATCACGCTGAACAACTATTTCGGTGGCGAGACCTTCGGAATCTTTCTCTTGCAAATGATGCTGATGCTTGTGATTTCATTCCTTGCCACTGCAGGCTTGTCTTTCCTCATGGCGCGCAGCAATCACAAGGTGAAGTTCATTCCCATCATGATCATCCTGATCCTGATTTACAGTTTGTCGAAGTTCTGGCATTTGCCGGCGCTGGTATTCATCCTGCTGTTCGGATTGTTCCTGGGAAATTTGGATCAGATGGTCGGATGGAAATTCATCCAACGCCTGCGGCCCAAAAGGCTGGAGCACGAGGTTCACCGCTTCGCGGAAATCACGGCAGAAGTCACCTTCCTCATCCGCTCGCTTTTCTTTTTACTCTTTGGCTTTCTGATCGAAACCCGTGAACTCCTGAACCCGGACAGCCTGGTAGCTGCTGTTACCATTACGGCAGGTGTTTTTCTTACGCGCTATCTTTCATTGCTCGTTTTGCGCGTTCCACCGTGGCCGGTGCTGTTCATCGCACCGCGCGGGCTCATCACCATCCTGCTATTCATTTCCATACCCGTGGGCATGCAGCTGGATGTGGCCGGGCGTTCCCTCATTATCCAGGTTATTGTGCTCTGTGCCCTGGTGATGATGTTCGGCATGATGGCTGCAAGGCCTGAAAAACCGGGCGACCAGCTTCCGAGGCCGGAAGATCAATCACCCCTGAGCGTTCGTCAGCCTTCCAACTGAGACAATCCGGCGCGGAGGTTCTTCAGTTTCTCTTCCGCATCGGCTTTTTTCTGCCTTTCCTTCTCTACCACATCGGGCTTGGCATTGGCTACAAAACGTTCGTTGCTGAGCTTCACTTCCACACTCTTCAGGAAGCCTTCCAGATACCCGATTTCCTTGCGCATCGCTTCTTTCTCCTCTTCCAGGTTTAACCCGGCCGGCAGCCCGACATGCAATTCATCGGTATCTACCAATGCAACTGCTGCAGGCTCTGGTTTTGCACCATTTATCTGCAATCTGCAATTGGCCAGCTTGGCGATGATGCCTTCGAATCCGGCATAAGCCTCCGGCGTTTGGCTGATGAGGGTAACATCGAGCGTTTCTTTGGGGGAAAGGCCTTTGCTGTTGCGCACCTGCCGCACTTCGCTGATGAGCTTCAAAGGCCGCTCGGCAGCAACCATTTCCGAAGCAGCCGGTTGAGGGAAAGCACTCAGAATGCAAGGCTGTTCAGGGTTCCCGTCGTGCACCGCGTGGTACAATTCTTCTGTGATAAAGGGCATGAATGGATGCAAGAGGCGCATCAGATCAGCGAAATGTGCCCTTGCCGACTCCATTGCACTGCGGTGGATGGGCGAACCGTAAACCGGCTTCACCATTTCCAGGTACCAGGCACAAAAATCGTCCCACGCAAGTTTGTAAGCACCCATCAAGGCATCGCTCAGGCGGTATTCAGAGAAATCGCGGTGTATTTGCGCCAATGACGCATTCCAACGTGCTGTAAACCAATCGGATGCGGTATTGGCATCGCGCAGGATATCGGCACTCACGGCATCGTCGTCCACCACTTCCCAACCCTGAATCAAGCGCCAGGCATTCCAAAGCTTGTTGCAGAAATTCCTGCCTTGCTCCACCTGGCTTTCATCAAAAAGGATATCGTTGCCGGCGGGCGAACTGAGCAGCATGCCCATGCGTACACCATCGGCGCCGAATTTTGCAATCAGATCGAGCGGGTCCGGACTGTTGCCAAGGCTCTTGCTCATCTTGCGGCGCAGCTTGTCGCGCACGATGCCGGTGAAGTAAACGTTTTTAAATGGCAATTCCCCTTTGTATTCATAGCCTGCCATGATCATGCGCGCCACCCAGAAAAAGATGATTTCAGGCGCCGTTACAAGATCATTCGTCGGATAGTAATACTTCAACTCTGCATTTTCAGGGTCTTTGTAACCATCGAAAACCGAAATTGGCCAAAGCCAGCTGCTGAACCAGGTATCCAAAACATCTTCGTCTTGCCGGAGTTCAGCGGCATGGGTTTGTATGCCCCGGGCCTGGAAACGCGCTGCCGCTTCTTCGGCACTTACTGCTACCTCGAATTCACCCTCCGGGGTATACCAGGCTGGAATACGATGGCCCCACCACAACTGGCGAGAGATATTCCAGTCTTTGATGTTTTCTATCCAATGGCGGTAAGTGTTCTTGATGCGGTTAGGAAAGAAACGAATGGTATCGTCCATCACCGCAGTCAGCACTTCGGGATTGCGCTGCATGAACTCCTGCATATCCATGAACCATTGGGTTGAAATGCGGGGTTCAATCACAGCATCGGTGCGTTCTGAACGACCTACATTGTTCTGAACCTGCTCGGTTTTGAGGATATGGCCTTTCTCTTCGAGTTCCTTAGCAATCTGCTTACGGGCGATGAAACGGTCGGTTCCAACATAAATCTGCGCAGCTTCAGACAGGGTTCCGTCTGCATTGAGGGTATCGATCAGCGGCAGGTTATGGCGTTGCCCGATGCGGTAATCGACGATGTCGTGGCAAGGGGTCACCTTCAGGCAACCGGTGCCGAAGGAAGCATCCACTTCCTCATCGGCAATTACCGGGATTTCTCGGCCGATGAGCGGAACGCAAACGGTTTTTCCCAGCCATTGCGCATAGCGTTCATCACCGGCAGCGGTAGCAATGGCCACGTCTCCCATGATGGTTTCAGGGCGCGTAGTGGCGACGGTGATAAAATCACTTCCGTCTGGCGTGTAATACTTGATGTAGTAAAGGTTGCTGTTCTCCTGCTTGTAAATCACTTCCTCATCGCTGAGGGTAGTGAGCCCCACCGGGTCCCAGTTCACCATGCGGGTTCCGCGGTAAATCAGTCCTTTGCGGTAAAGATCAATAAACACATCGATTACCGCATCGTAGAGCGATGGCTCCATGGTGAAGCGCGTGCGGTCCCAATCGCAACTGGCACCGAGCTTCTTGAGCTGTTCGAGGATAATACCGCCGTATTTATGCGTCCATTCCCAGGCATATTCAAGGAATTGCTCGCGGGTGAGGTCGCTTTTGCGGATACCTTTCTCGGCCAGCATGCGCACCACTTTGGCTTCTGTGGCGATACTTGCATGGTCGGTTCCGGGAACCCAGCATGCATTTTTGCCTTCCATGCGCGCCTTGCGGATCAGCACATCCTGGATGGTGTTGTTGAGCATGTGGCCCATGTGCAGAACGCCGGTAACATTGGGTGGCGGTATGACGATGGTATAAGGTTCGCGCTCGTCTGGAACAGAGCGGAACAA
>CANHTS010000073.1 GCA_947463435.1 Flavobacteriales bacterium
CATCGGTCTGCAGCAGTTCCTGGCAGACCATGCCAAGGCTGCAGGAAAGTGATTCGGGCTATTGCGCTCAGCGCAATGTTGTTGGCGTGCAACGCGCCCCAACAAGCTGACCTTGTGGCATTGGAAAGGTGCCAGAAGACGAATGATAGTCTGACGGCGTTACTGAAATCGCATACACTGCCCGATTTCAGCGATACTTCCCAGGGCGCAGTGGAATTTTATTTTCATCCTTTTGACCGTTGGGAATTGCGCAGACAAGGTTTGTATGCACCTGATTCGCAGTTGCTGGCAAGCATGCGGCAACATCCGGAATTGATACCGGATACGGCAGTATTGGGCGGTACGATGTACGTAGAATGGGTGAAACCGCTCGGAACGAAATGGGCACTGGCCCAATACAGCGACGGACATATGCAGGGAAGGGCCTTGTATGCGTATTGGCGTGGGAAGGATGGAGGAATTGGGTGGAAGTTGTTGGATAGCAGGCTGGATTGAGGAGGAAAACTGCTCGCTACAGCAACGTTATCCGAACCGAGTATACGGAAAGTTGCACCTGACGGAGATTCAAGCCTGGCAAGGGTTTTAGACTGATTTTACAGTGCAGAAATAAAACTCACCTTATTGGTTGCCGTTGTTTAGCGTAACCTGGCTTTGGCCGCTACGCTGGTTCTGAACCGAGTATACGGAAAGTTGCACCTGACGGAGATTCAAGCCTGGCAAGGGTTTTAGACTGATTTCACAGTGCAGAAATAAAAATCACCTTATTGGTTACCGTTGTTTACCGTAACCTGGCTTTGGCCGCTACGCTGGTTCTGAACCGAGTGTACGGAAAGTTGCACCCAAGGCAAATCCAGCCCCAGAGCCTCTTCTGACACACTTTGAACCATCTGAACAGCTTGGTTTTTCAACGAACCCATTGATAAAGCTGTCATTCTCAGAACGAGAAGCGATGTTGTTTTATTTACTAAAAATAACCGCAAACCCTTACCACAACTGATAGGTGCAAGTTTCAGCACACTCGGTTAAGCTGAGTAAAGGAAAATGACACAATTCGACTTTTTCAGGCCCTGTCCTGGAGCCCTTACAACTTTAAACCAACGGCTGTATACCTTTGACTAACAAAACAATAACGCGTTCAAGGTGCAAGTTTCCGCACACTCGGTAGTAGCTGGAGCAAGCGCCGGAAGCATCCAAACAACAAAAAGAGTCCGGATAAACCGAGTAAACTCCATTTCACCGCATTGCACGAAGATGCATATTCAATCCAGCTTACCTCCTCATTGGGGTAGCTATTCAGCAATTTGTACAACCAGTAATTTTCAGCAAAATCAACCAGAACGGCCAGAACCGGAACCATCACGACAAATTGCATTCTGCCATTTCGAAAAAAAACGGCCACCAACAAGGAAAGCAGTATCCCATAAATCAATGGATACAAAGTATCGGCCCAGACCAAAAAAGTGGCTGCTTCCTGAAGAGCGGCAGCAGAGTAACCAGAAAGTATGGATTGTGCTTTTTCGACGCTGAACCCAAACTGAAGATCCAGAATGTCAACCGGCTTACCGGAGAGCTTCTCCAGCTTTTGGGCACCGGGTCGCATTACGCCGAGTGCCAATAACAGGTAGGCCAGCGTTACCAGGACAATGATGCGTGGCCGGGCCTGTTGTTGAAACCAGGTTATAACGCGCAGCATTCAATCCTGAGATCAGCTATCAATAGCTTTCCGAAGCAGATGGGAAATCAGATCGTTTAACATCCGATGTATAGGACGTAACTGCGCTGAATATGCTATCATACAAGTTCTCGTACCGGCGAAGAAAACGCGGTGAAAACTCCTTGTTGATGCCGAGCATATCGTGCAGAACCAATACCTGACCATCGACTTGCGGACCTGCACCGATACCTATCACCGGAATCTTTACTTCTTGTGCGACTCTTCCGGCCAGGGCAGATGGAATCTTCTCAAGCACCAATGCGAAGCAACCAGCCTCCTGTAAAGCAAGTGCATCCGTAATCAGCTTTTCTGCTTCTTGTTCTTCCGTAGCCCGCACCGTATAGGTTCCAAATTTGTAAATACTCTGGGGGGTGAGGCCAAGATGCCCCATAACAGGCACGCCTGCCGTCAAGATCCGACGAACGCTTTCAATCACTTCTTCCCCACCTTCCATTTTTACACCATGCGCACCACTTTCTTTCATGATGCGGATGGTACTCGCAAGTGCCTCTTTGCTATTGCCTTGATAACTACCGAAGGGCAAGTCAACGATGACCAAGGCGCGTTCTGTGCCTCGCACAACTGAGCTCGCGTGGTATATCATTTGGTCCAAGGTGATGGGCAGGGTTGTTTCATGCCCGGCCATTACGTTGCTGGCGCTATCTCCAACCAATATTACATCTATACCGGCGGCATCGATAATCCTGGCGAGGGAAAAATCATAGGCAGTAAGCATGGCGATTTTTTCGCCCCGCTCCTTCATTTCATGAAGCACATGCGTCGTAACGCGCTTCACTGTTTTGTGGATGCTCATAGGATTAATCGATGATTATCGGAGGTGGAATGCCGCCCTTGCGTTTAGGTTTCTCCGGTTTTTCGGGTTTATCTGAAATCTTGCCGCGTTGATTGTTCTCCGATTGCAACTGGCGCTCTTGCTCCTGCAGTCGGCGGATTTCATCTGCACTTATACCAGCCGGTGTGTTGTTGCCTGGAGCCTCTTTTGCCGGTTCTTGGTTGCGATTTCCTTGCCGTTGGTCAGCCGGATCAGTCTGCGGAATACTGCTTTTCCGGTTCATACATGTCATGAGCAGGCTGTCTTTCTCTGCAAGACGCTGGCGCAGATACCTCATTTCCGTCTCGTGATTGCTCAATTGAGCCCGCATGCGTTCATTTTCCTGCTGGAGGAGCAGTTTTTCATTTCTTAAATCAGCGTTTTCTGTTTCCAGCACTTTCCTGAGTGTTTCCAACTTATCGACCTGCTGCTTGAGCCGCAGATTGACATTGGTAAGGTTGATTAGGATATCGCCGGTTTCTCCCTCGCGTATCTGATTCCTAAAATATTCCAATTCCTGGATTTTGGCTTGCTGACTGGAAGTCTCCATCCGCAAACGCTCTATTTCGCGAATGAGGTCCGCATTTAGCCTCTCCAGTTCCTGGGCTCTTCGGGCTGAAACAGTATCGATACCCATGCCGCCCCTGGCACTGCCCAGCCGCCTCACTTCAGCCTCCAATTCAGCAATACGCCGATCTTTCTTGTTGATGGTCTCTTTAAGCTTGACGATGATTTGCTGGAAAGTCAGGTTTTCTTCCTGGATTTCAGACCCTCCACCCCCGGCGATTGTAAAATTGTCATCGCCTCTTACTTGCAGGTAATCCGTGCTGATTCGCGTTCCGGGACCGATGTAAAAACCCATCTTGCCGGAAGAGAACTCCAATTCGGTGAATGTGCTGACATATTGCCCGTTGAGGTAAACATCATAGACTTTTTCGTAGGTCTTAACGGTAATGATGTTATCGGTCCGGTTCAGCACTTTCTTAGGCTTCATCCAACCTTCATGTTCTCCATTTCCGGTCAAGTAAATACTCTGTTCGCTGCGAACTCTTCGCACACGGTATTGTCCTTTATTGTTGATTTCGACTACCAGCGCTCCGCTGCCATCCGGCTGAGCCTGAAGAACAAGTCCGGCAACAGGCATCTTGGCCGGGCCTTCATTGAACACAATACGCGTTCTGGCTTCGAAGAAATTGAAATTGCGTTCTTCCCTCGAAAAGACAAAGGTTCCGGTTTTCTGGTTGCTCCTCAGCAGTTCGAAATTACCATTCTGGATGACAAAAAAATTGTCTGCATTGTAAGTAAGCGGCCATTTTTCACTGCTCTGGTTGAAATCCTCATCCCATAGCAGCCGCGGATAATCGCGTGTAACCTGTTGTCCGGCCGTTGGTAAAGCCAGGATAATCAGGGAGCAGAGCAGGGGGAATTTCCTCATATTTGCAGACCGAACGCGCAAAATTAGGCAATTACACTTTGAAACACGCCCGCAAACTCCTGCTCTCAGCCCTTAGTGGCCTGTTCTTTTTTGTATCTGCCTGCGATAACACGGTCGACATCAACGCGCCATGGAAAGAAGTGCTGGTTGTTTACGGTTTGCTGAATCCGACCGATTCCGTTCACTACATCAAGATCAACAAAGCATTCCTCAACGAAAACACGGGCGCATTGGAAGCAGCAGCTACGAGCGATTCCCTCTACTTCAACGATCTGGAAGTGAAAATTGTAAGGGTGGAAGACAACGTCACTTTCACTTGTGTGCAAGACAACAGCATCCCCAAAGACAGCGGTCTTTTTGCCAACGATCGCAATACGTTGTGGACGTTCCGAACCCGTCTTTCCCAGTTCAACAATTACCGGATCGATATTACTCGTCGCTCTACCGGACTGAAGGTAACCGCGCAAACCGCTATTTGCGGCCCGGCATCGGTTTTGGCGCCTGCCCAGGATACCTTCAGCACCTTGAACCTGCAGCTTGAGAATATTCCGGTGATTTACAGCAGCGGACAAAACACGGGGTCTTACGACGTACAAATGGAATTGGTATACGACGAATTTCCGGCAGCTGACACCTTCATGAAAACGCGTAAGTCTATCACCTGGAATATGTTGCGTGACCAGCGGACCAATTTCTTCGGAGGAGGAGTTCGCCTTACCAATATCATTCCACGTACAGCTTTCTTCCAGTTTGTAGCTGCGCGGATTCAAGCCAATCCATTGTTGCGTCGTCGTGTTCAGCATGTGAATATTCGCTTCTACGGCGGTGCACCGCAGCTCGTAGATTATATTTCGGTTAGCGAGCCAAGCATTGGCATTGTTCAGAAGCAAGCCGACTATACCAACGTAACCAACGGCCTTGGCATCTTCTCTTCGAGGTATATACAAACCATTCCGCGCGTGAAACTGGATCAGAATTCGAAGCTGGTTTTTAATGCACGACCGGAGATCAAACCACTGAACTTCATATTCTAACCCCAGTAAATATGCCGTAGCGGCAGCCCCTGGCATAAAAAACCAGGCAAAACTGCCATTAAGTCAGATTTCATCCTTCCTGCTGACAGAAAATAGCCGTTGATTCCATTTGGCACTTCGCTTGCCATGGAGAGGTAAATCAACAACATGAGTAACAAAATTATAGGAATCGACCTCGGAACCACAAACAGCTGTGTAGCCGTAATGGAAGGCAATGAGCCGGTTGTGATTCCAAACAGCGAAGGCCGTCGCACCACGCCCTCCGTGATTGGCTTTATGGACAACGGCAATGGTGAGCGGAAAGTTGGCGACCCTGCAAAACGTCAGGCTATTATCAACCCACGCAACACCATCATGTCTATTAAACGGTTCATGGGTGAACGTTTCAGCAAAATGAAGGCCGAAGCCGGACGCGTTCCCTATGAAGTAGTACAAGGTGATAATGATACCCCCCGCGTTCGCATCGGCGACCGCCTTTACACCCCGCAGGAGCTCAGCGCCATGATTCTTCAGAAAATGAAGAAAACTGCTGAAGATTACCTCGGCCATGAAGTAAGCCGCGCTGTTATCACCGTACCTGCTTATTTCGACGACGCCAGCCGCCAGGCGACTAAGGAAGCCGGCGAAATTGCAGGTCTTAAGGTAGAGCGCATTATCAACGAACCAACGGCTGCCGCACTCGCTTATGGTCTCGACAAGAAGACCCTCGACATGAAAATTGCGGTGTACGACCTTGGCGGTGGAACTTTTGACGTAAGCGTATTGGAACTGGGCGAAGGGGTGTTTGAAGTAAAAAGCACGAACGGCGATACCCATCTCGGTGGAGACGACTTCGACCAGGTAATCATTGACTGGCTGGCAGAAGAGTTCCGCAGTGAAGAAAACATCGACCTGCGCAAAGATCCAATGGCCCTGCAACGCCTGAAAGAAGCTGCTGAAAAAGCTAAAATCGAATTGTCTTCCAGCACCGAAACAGAAATCAATCTCCCTTATGTAACGGCGGTTGATGGTGTCCCGAAACACCTTGTTCGCAAACTCACACGTGCCAAATTCGAGCAGCTCGCCGACAGCCTTATCCGTCGCACCCTGGAGCCATGTAAAAAAGCTCTGGAAGATGCAGGCATGAAGCCGGCCGATATCGATGAAGTTATCCTGGTGGGAGGTTCAACCCGCATCCCCGCCATCCAGAAATTGGTGGAAGATTTCTTCGGACGCACGCCCGGCAAAGGTGTGAATCCTGACGAAGTGGTTGCGATCGGCGCTGCTATCCAGGGTGCTGTGCTTACAGGTGAGGTTAAAGACATCCTCCTGCTTGACGTAACACCCCTTAGTCTTGGTATCGAAACCATGGGTGGGGTGATGACGAAGATGATCGAAAGCAATACCACGATCCCTACGCGCAAAACCGAAACGTATACAACCGCTTCAGACAACCAGCCCAGTGTGGAAATTCACGTACTACAAGGCGAACGCCCCATGGCACGCGACAACAAGACCATCGGACGATTCCACCTCGACGGCATTCCACCCGCACCCCGCGGTATTCCGCAGGTTGAAGTAACTTTTGACATTGACGCCAATGGCATTCTGAACGTCACTGCAAAAGACAAGGCCACCGGTAAAGAACAAAAAATCAGGATTGAAGCCAGCAGTGGCCTCAGCCAGGATGAAATTGAGCGCATGAAGCGCGAAGCTTCCGATAATGCAGACAGCGACCGTCAGCGCAAAGAGGAGGCTGAAAAGCTGAACAATGCCGACGCGTTGATTTTCAACTCTGAGAAACAACTCAAAGAGTATGGAGATAAGATTCCGGCAGACAAGAAAGGCGCAATTGAGAATGCTCTGACAGCGCTGAAAACTGCGCATGAAAGCAAGGATCTCAGCGCGATTGAATCGGCTATTGAGGCACTCAACCAGGCTTGGCAGGCAGCTAGCGAAGACATGTACAAGGCTCAGGCGGAAAGCAGCAACCAGGAAACCGGCAATACCGGCGATGGCAGCAATCCGAACGACAGCACCGTACAAGACGTCGATTTCGAAGAAGTGAAGTAATTCTAACCGCATTTGAAAAGCCCGGATTTGCCAAGTGCAGTCCGGGCTTTTTCATTTCCACCTATGCAACCCTTAGTGCGGAATGGCTCGATTTATCCGCAATTCCTGCATTTTTGCAACGTTCTAATAACATGATATTTCGTTTTGCCCTTTCAACTGCACTCTTGCTGGTTGTAGCCTGTACACCGAATCGCAAAAGCGATCTCAAAGACAGCACAGGAAACTCTGCACAATGGGGTAAACCAACGGTCCAGGACAGTCTTGCAGAGCCCCCAAAGGGAATAGACGGGAAACCTTTGCGCGTACCGGGTCGGCCGACCGAAAACCCGGCGCTTGTTTCCCCCGAAGTGTTTCAATCTATCACATCGCAGGTAAAGGAAATGACCGAGGCTCATAATCGGAAAGACTATGCTGTATTCCTGAAGTATGCGGTCGTTCCTGGCATGAGCACCAACCTGACGCATCGGGATAAGATCATTGCGCGATTGGTAAAGGAAGACGAGACCATGGCGCGGCAGGGAATCCGCATTGACAGCCTGGTTGTAATGCCTGTGGAGCACCTTGCCAGCCTGAGCGGGAGTGCCTATGCATTGATTCCGAAGAAAATGTACATCAGTGTCAGTGGAAAACGTACGCTAACGGAAGGGTATCTTTTGGGATACTCTCATGATGGCGGAAAGCAATGTTTCTACATCGACCTTGATAATTCAAGCGCTGCTGATGTTTATCAACTCTTACCCGATGTGGAGGGATTGTTTGTCTGGCCTGGCCCCCCTAAGCGCTATCAACTGCCTTAAGGCTTGAAGGTTCGGTGAATAGCTCAGATCAATCTTCCACCCGAATCAACTCCTCGAAGTTTACTTTCCCAGTTTGGATATCATGAAAAGCGCATACAACACCCACCTCGCCGCTTTTCACCCGATCGTTGAGGTAGGCACTATCCCGCAACATATGTCTTATAGTTATATGGGCATTTTCAAGTGCCACACGGTTTACTTCATTTTTATCCGTAATATCAGCCGCGCCCGCTGTTACGCCGCATTCCTCCAGAGCTAATCCTATCTGATCTGTAACAAAATGGATATTACCTGAATGCTCATTTAACATCGCGAGTTTTACCGCACCGCAATCCGTATGACATTTAACAACAATGAGCTTAACGCCCAAGTGCTTCACGGCTACTTCCAGGCTACCAAGCGTCCCGGGGCTAAGAATATTACCCGCATTACGGACAGTTAGAAAGTCACCCAGACCGGCAGCGAAAGTGATTTCGGGGGAAGTTCTTGAATCGATACAACCAACTATAACGGCCATGGGTGCTTGTCCGGCAGCAACCTGTCCAACCTGAATACTGTATCGCCTTCCAGAATCCTTCCCTTCCACAAAGCGTTTATTGCCAAGTTTCATTAATTCAAGAACTCTTTCAGGAGTAAGTCCGGCCCGTGTTTCCTTATCGAGTACCTCCTTAAACTGGAGCACCTGGCCTTCAGCGTCTTCCAGTTTCAAACCGATCATATTGAGTTTGATTTCATGCTCAGGGGCGTATGTGCTGCGGAAATCATGCAATAGTTCTACCACATTCTGGTCAATAAATGTGGTATTGGCTGCATCAATTACCACTTTACTGCCTGCAGGTATGCTCCACAGTGTATTCTTAATGGCTGCCTTATTGAAGAATGTAACTTGGTTGGGCAGCTCAATTCGCACTACCTCGCCGATATGCAATTCATCCGTTATTTTCGAAAAGGGGTTGCGAAAATTGCTACGCAAGATGTAAAAAACACTGAAAACAGTGCCTATCATAACTCCTTTAAGTAAATCGGTAAAGACTATTGCAAGGACTGTTACTATAAAAGGGATGAACTGCTCCCATCCCTTTCGAAACATTGCTTGAAAGACACTGATTTTTGCCAGTTTATATCCTGTGACTATCAGTATTGCGGCCAATGCGGCAAGCGGTATCAGGTTCAGAAAGGAGGCAAGAAACAATACGCTCAGGAGCAGAAATAATCCATGCAGAATTGCGGACATTTTTGTCATCGCACCAGCAGAAAGGTTTACCGAACTGCGAACGATAACTGAAGTAAGTGGGATTCCACCTAATAGTCCGGCCACCATGTTCCCTGCCCCTTGTGCCATCAGTTCCCTGTTTGTGGGTGTTTCCCTTTTGTGTGGATCAATGCGATCAACCGCCTCCACATTCAATAATGTTTCGATGGTTGCAATAATGGCAAGAGTGAGCGCAATAGTCCATACGTCTGTGTTTCGCCAGGCTTCGGAGGCAGGTACATGTACAAGCAAAGTACCGTCGTTCAGCTTAAATTCGGGAATATTTACGAGGTGTTCAGTTTCGATGATAAGTGGTGGAAAGAGGTTCCGAAAGAGCAGATTAAGTCCGATTCCCAAGACCACAACGGCAAGTGGCGCCGGGAAGTAGCTGAGACGTTTCAGCGATGCGCGATCCCAAAACACCAGCAACAGGAGAGAAAAAACACTAATAATCACTGCTCCGGGAGAGATTTGATCCAACATGACAAGCAATTCAGAGAATGTGTTTTCGCCATCCATTTGCCAAAAAGAGAAGTCTGCCTGCGGATCTTTGTCGTAGCCAACTGCGTGTGGTATTTGCTTGAGAATGAGAATAATTCCGATGGCCGTCAATAATCCCTGAATCACTGCTGAGGGAATATAATTGGCGAGAAAACCGAGACGGAGAAATCCGAAAAGGAGTTGGATGAGTCCGGCAACTACCACCGCAGCGAGGAAGAGATCGAAACTACCCAATTGAGCAATGGCAGCCAGAACGACAGCAGTCAGTCCGGCTGCAGGGCCACTGACACTGGTGTGTGAACCGCTCAAGAGTCCAACGACAAGACCGCCAACTACACCGGAAACTATACCTGCGTATAAAGGTGCTCCGGAGGCTAAGGCTATGCCGAGGCAGAGCGGCAAGGCAACGAGAAAAACCACAAGTGCAGCCGGAATATCCTGTTTTAGGTGTTGGAAGATGAGCATCTACTTAAGAGAACTGAGGGAGGCAAGTTACGTTAAGGAGAAGAATGATAATTGCCGATGGCTGATCGGCTCCTTGCAGGAAATCCTATTCCCTTTTGTGTAAACCGACGTCCAACCCGACCGAGTATGCGGAATGTTGCACCTGAGCAGTATGCCAAGGCTGCCTAACTATCAATCCCATCAAGGAATTGAACTTATTTGGACCAAGAAATCTCCTGTTCGTAAGGAAACAAAATTCTGCTAAATAATTCTGGAAGTATTTTTCACTGATATTGTGATATACGCCAACAAAATTCCGTCGGGCATTAAATGCTATAGACTGAAACCATGAAAGCTGCCTGGCCAAATCCGCCTGATGGACGACCTCTAAATCGAAAACACCAGGTTCTGCATCTCCTTCAATTTCGACAGCATCACCAATCTTGCCGAACCGGTCAGTAGGAGATTGCATGGAAGCAGCAGCTGCCAGCATTCTAATATGGCTCAATCCAATACCGCTACCCGATGCTGTGCTGGCCGCGTCGACATAGGCTATACTCTGGTTGGATGAAGCTTCCAAGCTGACTTTAACTCCTTTCACTCTTGCATACCGGACTTTGCTCGCTTTCCTATTCTTCGATTTACCCACAACCGGTATAACTACTTCCCCATACTTAATGAACTCTGCCAATCCGGTCAAACTTGACA
>CANHTS010000074.1 GCA_947463435.1 Flavobacteriales bacterium
GTGTCCGCTTTCCATTTCCAGGCGGAAGAAGCGATCGAATCCACCGTCGTGCACGGCCAGCACTTTTTCGCCGACCACAGACCGGAACTGGTTGATGGTATTTTTCCCGGCCCGGGGCAATTCCGAAGGAAAGGAGAAGAACATGAACCCATCGGCCCAATTGAACTTCAGGTAGAAATCGCCCGAGAATCCCAGCAGCAGTTCATCTTTCCCAGTAGAAAAGGCCTGCGTCAGGCTCCGTCCGGGCAAGATGTCGCCCAGGTAATGGGCCAGGGCGCGTGTGGTGAAACTGCTGTGGTAGAAATCCAAGCTGCAAAGATGGGGGAAAGCAGGGGCTTGGCGGCAGGGAAGCCGGGTTTTGCGCAAGGAATAGGATACGGAGCCTGGCTTTCTTCATGCAGAGCGGTCGAAAGGAAGCCGCATCGTCGCTGTATTAGCATGCCGCTGCTGTGCAGCTCAGCCGCATCGTCCCGTGATCTTTAGTGATATGACGCTGCTGCGCAGCTCGAATGCAGCGTTACGTGGAGTCTGGCAGCTCCATGAATTCACCTTGCCCGAGCTGCATCGCAGCGCCATACCACTAGACCCATGGGGTGCGTAGGGATTAAGCTGCGTAGCTGCGACACATTTTCGTATTGATGCAATTGCCAAACCATATAGTATCAATCAAATCGTATGTGAATGAAAATGCGTCCCACGGCGGTGCAGCTTGAATGCACCATCATGTGTGGGACATGCCGCTGCTGCGCAGCTCAGCCGCATCGTCGCTGTAGTAACATGCCGCTGCTGTGCAGCTTGGCCGCCGTGTTGCGTGATGTTAGTAATATGACGCTGCTGCGCAGCTCGAATGCAGTGTTACAAGGAGTCTGGCAGCTCTATGAATTCACTCTATCCAGCTGCACAGCAGCGTCATACCACTAGACCCATGCGATACGTGCGGACCGAGCTGCACAGCAGCGACACATTTTAAAATTGAAAGCCAAAACCAACCGCGTCAAGAATCCAACGAGTCGTGTGGGAATGAAAATGCGTCCCTCGGCGGTGCAGCTTGAAAACACCATGGTATTTGGGACATGCCGCTGCTGTGCAGCTTGGCCGCCGTGTAGTAATATGACGCTGCTGCGCAGCTCAAGCGCATCGTTGTGTGTTGATCAATAGCTCCAATAATTCACCTTGCCCGAGCTGCATAGCAGCGCCATGTCACTAACAATGGAATGTAAGCGAAACGAGCTGCGCAGCTGCGGCACATCCAAACGGATATGCACTATGCAATGAACCTCCATGACGATACCCGAAAAAAGCAACGGAAACTGCAGGAGAGCCGAGGAACCGGATACAACTGTAAGCCAGACTGACTACAGGTGAGAAGTATTAGGCCTAACGCCCTGCGAACTCGCCTTCAACGACGCCGTGGCCTACAACGAGAGCACCCGCGCGCTCATAGCTAAAGCTAATCTGCGCGAACTGGCCTTTACCTCGTCGAAACCTTGCGCAGCAATTCCGCTATCGACTGGACCATCCAAGAAAGCGTCGTGCCCCCGTCAAGCTGCTGGCCAAACGCGCCCTACGCAAATTTGGCTACCCAACCGACCAAACGTAATTGGCTACTGAAACGGTGATGAAGCAGGCGGAGTTGTTGGCTGTGGAGTGGGTGGGGAAATAGATCTTGTGGCTACGCTGTCGCTAAATAGATGAACGGTTTTCGACTTGGCGATGTGGCGGATTTTTAACACAAAAGTTCAATATAAATATTAGCTCTGAACCTTGCATAAAAGTTTCATAGAAGCACGTCAGCCGCCATATTGCCAAATCGATGTTGGTGGCAGTTATATTTTTATTGATGTTCAAATTTCTTTAATGTCGTTATGTTTCTTTTTTCAATTTCTGTCAAACAAGTTGAAACATCCTTTTGCCAAGCTTGATACCATTCTTTTTTTGAAAAATGTTTATCCATATCGCCATCTTTCTGAAAAATTAGACCATAGTTAGCATAGACTGTATTTCTCAATATTTTTAGCTCTTGTTTTGTCTTGTTTGCAAAGTAGCTTTCTGGCTTAATTTCTAATGAAAGTTCATAGCGTTCTTTGCTGTCAAAAAATGTGTCGATAGTTGTTAAATAAAATCCCACTTGTGCACTGTCTTTTTTATAGTTTCTGCTAAGTATTGGGTCTGAAAAAAGTATAACTGCTTTTGTTTTGGTTTGTCCTTCATTATACTCTACAAATTGTCCACTATAATTACCAAAATAAAACTTGCTGTCTTTAATTTTTACGTTGTTAAACGTCTGACACTTGCGCAACCAAGCTTCATAACCAAGATCTTCTGCCCAAGTACCATTCCTAACTTGAATTACTAAACTGTCCTTATAAGGCAGGAAAACTAAATCCCATTCTCCTTCACTTTCTCCAAAATGATAAACACCTGCATTTTCTTTTAAAGTTTTTGTTGATTTCGTGAAATTTTTGGAATTGAATTTTTCTTCTGTCACCTCATTAAAAATATTATTCGGAATTTGTCCAAATAATGAATTCGTTGTCAGAAAGAAAATTGTTGAATAAAATATTACTTTAAGTCTTCTCATTGTCTGTCTGGGTTGTGTCGGAATAATTGCCACCAACTTGCTTATAGGTCTAGTTTTTTATCTCCTATACACCGTATTATGTTGTATAGGTCTGGTTTTATTTCCCTTTCTGTCATGTGGAGTGAGGAATGTTTGCTGCCACACAAACTGGTTTATTTGTCTTCCTTCTGCCAGGTTCAAACAGATGCACAAACAAAGCAAAGCATCAGCTTCTGTTTTTCAAATAGTTACATTATTTTTCTACAAAAGCCGCGATTGTAGGATCCTATCCCCCTCACCGCAACAAACTCACCCAACCTCTTTCTATCTTGGGATACGTCTTCCTGCCTTTGTATTCCAAAACGTACACATACACACCGCCCGGGCAGGGTTTGCCATTGAAAGTGCCGTCCCAGCCAAGGCTGGGGTCTGCGGTTTCGAAGAGTTTTTCGCCCCAGAGGTTGGAGATGCGGAGGCGGTATTCGCGGGCGCCGTTCAAGACGGGGAGGAAGACTTCGTTCTTGTTGTTGCCGTTGGGGCTGAAGGCATTGGGAATGTACACGAGCACGGTGTCGCGCATGCAGATGTCGAGCGCGGCTGAGTCGGTGCAGCCACCTTCGTTCTGCAAGATCAGCCGGATGCGGTAGGCGCTGTAATCGGAGCTGTAGGTATGGGCGGGATTTATGCCGGGGATATATGGCTGCGTTTGGCCGTCGCCGAAATGCCAGATGCCGGTGGTGCCGCCGAAACTTATGTCGGCGAAGCGGGCCGTGGGCTGGATATTGTTCAGGCATTCGGGCGACTGGGGGAAGACGCTGAAAGCCGCGCGGAGATTGCGGTAAGCGGGGATGGTGACGGCCGTGTCGCGCATGCAGCCGCTGAGCAGGTTGCGGACAGTGGCGCGGTAGCGGATGCCCGCAGGTGCCTGCAGCCGCCTGGCGTCCGTCGGCGGAAGCGTATGCCAGGTGACACGGAAAGGTTCGTTCAGGGTGATGCCAAGTTCGGCAAAGCCGGGCTGTCCGTAGCAGGTGTCGCGGCTTACCTGGCTGGTGAAATAGTAGCGCTCAAACACATGCAAGGGCAGGCTGGTGCTGTCGGGGTCGGAGCAGCCGTCGCTCACCCGGAGGCGGACCACCGTGCTGCCGCTTGGGCTTTGGTAGGATTGCACCGCCGTTCCGGGCGCGCCTCCGTTCCAGCCATAGCGGTAAGAGAAGCGGTCGCCGCCGCTGGCGCTGGCTGTGAGCAGGGCCGTTTCATCGGGGCAAAGGCTGTCGCGGTTGGAGCGGATGCCGGCGCGCAAGGTGTCCAGCACTTCCACGTCCAAGGGCAAGGTGGCCAGACAAGCGCCCTGTTGCAGGCGGTATTGCAAGACATGTTTTCCCGATCCGGCGCGGCGCGGATTGAACACATTGCCGGTTAGTCCCTTGCCGCTGTAAGTGCCGCCGGCCGGAGCCGCGCGCAGCACGAAGCCGGTATCGCGGAGGCAGGTTTGTGTCGGGGCGGCGTCCCAACGCAGGGCCGGAACCGTATCCACCCGCAGCATCACCGTATCGCGGCAGCCGTAGCGGCTGGTATAGATAATCCGGTGGTTGCCGCTGCGTGCAATGGCAGGATTGAACAGACCCTGGACAGCATTCGTAATACCCGGGCCGACGAAGAAACCGCCGCTGAGGGGCGCTTTCAGGCGGAAGGCAGCACTGCTGATGCAGACGGCGGTATCGTTCTGGATGCCGGTGCCGGGCCGTACCACGACCACCATGCTGTCGGTACAGGCGCGCGATCGGTAATACACCCGGTGCGCGCCATAGCCTGCCAGGGAGGGTTTGAAGAGTCCGGAAGGGTGCGCAATGCCTTTCCCGAACCAGCTGCCACCGGAAGGCGCGATCTGCTGGTTGGCATGGGTGAGGCGGCGCCCGGTATCTTCGGCGCAAAGGAAAACCGTGTCTTTGCGGCCGATGCGCGTGGGCATCAGGGTGATATAACGCAAATCGGTACAACGCCCGGCGCGGAACAACAGGGTATCGGTGTAGACGCTTTTTCCGAGGGAGGCAAAGAAAGCAGGGTCGTAAACGGCCTTCGTGCTGTCTGTGATGCCGCGGCCTTTCCAGCTGTAACCCACAGCCGGCCTGAATCCGTTGAGCATCATGGAGCCGGCGGAAGGGCAAAGCGTATCGCGCAGCGGACCGGCATCGGCGGCCAGGATAGTCAATACCGTCGTGTCGCGGCAGCCGCCACCGGTGATCACGATGTTCCGGTTGCCGGGGCCGCCCATCAGCGAGGGATTGATGGTTCCCCAATAACTGTTCAGCAGGCCGGGGAACCAAACGAAACTGACGCCGATCGGGCTGAATTTCAGGGTGTGGAGGGTGGAACTTTCGCAGACCGTATCGCGCTCGGGAACGATGAGCGCCTGCACGCGCACATTCTTCAGCGAGGTGCAGCCTTTCCAGGTATAGGTGAGGCGGTAGAGCCCGACCGAATCGGGTGTGAAGATGCCGTTGGAGGTCACTTTCGGGCCCGTCCACGTGCCGCCCGTCGGCCATACATGGTACAAAGGCGACGGCGGCGTATTCGGGCAGAAAACATTGTCGCCGTTCCAGATGCCGGTGGAGGTAACGAGCACAGTATCGGCGCAGTTGCCGATCTGGTACCAGACCTTGTGCGTGCCGCCTCCGCTGAGCGCCGGGCTGAACGTGCCATTCACCGCATCGCTGATGCCTTTGCCGTACCAGCGCCCGCCGGCCGGGTTGGCGCGCAGGTTGAAAGGCGCAGACAGGTAACAGACCATGGTATCGGGCATGGCCTGGGGCGGAGCGAGCACCACCACATCGACGGTGTCGGCCACCGGGATGGAAACGCCGTCCGTCACCCGCAGGATATAACGCGTCGTGGTAGTCGGACAGACGCGGTGCGGACCGGCGCCGCTGAGGCTACCCGGTGTCCAGGTATAGCGGTAATTGGCGGGCGTGCCGCCGCTGACCGTCGCGCGCAGCCAGGTGCAGCCGTTGCGGCAAAGGGTATCGTCGTCGGCCTGCAGGTTTACCTGCAAGGGGCAATCGGTGATGGAAAAGGTGAGGCGGCGCTTGAGTGTCCAGACGCTGTCGCAGAAATCCTTGTAATACAGCGTCAGATCGAGGTAATACGTGCCGCTGCGGGTGAGCGGAGCCGCGAGGTTCACGTTGAAGCGCGTGGCAGTTCCGCCGTTGCAGTTCGTGGCGCTGACCGATTGCACGGCCGGCGATTGGGTTCCGCTGAGCGCAAAAGACGACACCTTTACCGAATCGCAGGGGAAGGCGCGCCCGAGTACGACCGACAAGGTGCTGAGGCTGCATTTGGCCGCAGCGGTGAGGGAAAGGGAAGGCGGGGTGATGACGGGCATATCCGCTTTCCAGCTCGCATCCCAGCCGCCACAGGCGATGTTGTTATCGCTGTAGAAATAAAAAGTGAGGAAGCTGTCTGTGCTCTTTACCGTGCCCGGCGAAGTGCTGCCCGAATAGCGCGGACCCAGCTTGGGTGCCGAAGTGTCTTTGCCATCGTAGATCTGCAGGTAATCGTTGTCTTTTTCCGTGCAGAAAGCGTTGAAGTTCAGCGTGATGCTGCTCGCACCGGGCACGCTGACGGTGAAGATATAGCGCTCGTTGTGGTCGTAATCCGATTGGTTCTTGCCCTTTTCGCTGTCTTTGAAGATGCCTTCGCAGGCCCGGACCCTTCCATTGGTCATGTAATAGATGTTCTGGGCCGACACAATGCCGGGGAAAAGCCAGAGACCATATAATACAAGTCTTTTCAACGCGTAATGGTGATATTGGGTGTGGTGATGCTGTTGCTCCAGTTGCCGGCCCGGTCGCGCAGGCGGATGCGGAAGGCCGTGGTTTCGCTGTTGCCGGTACCGAGCAGGAAGAGGTTGCGCAGCCGGATGGCGAGGCGGCCCTCGATGCGCAGTTGTTTATCGGTCGGTGCCTGGGGCGGTATGAAATACGCATCGGCTTTCTGGAAGCGCTGATCCTGTACTTCCAGGCTGTTGATATCGGGGTTGATTTCGCCCAGGTCGCCGTTTCCGTCTTCGTAGCGCACATAGATCACCAGGCTGTCGGTGAATTCCTTCACGCTGCTGCGGCTCAGGCTGTCGAGCGAAATGAACGGCACCGGATTGACGGGCAGCGGTTCCGCTTCCTTGCAGGCCGATATGCCGGCGAGCCATACCAGGGCCATGTACAGCTTAATCTTCATATCAGACGGATGGCCAGGTATTTCTTGAGGAAGAACATCGCGTCGCGGTTGGGTATTTGGGTGCCTGCGTTGACGCCGTCGGAAGCGCTGATCTGCAGCCAGACCACATCGCCTTTTTGCCAGGCAGTGCTGCTGAAGGGAATGCGGAACCCGAACACTTCATTTTGTCCGTACAGGCTTTTGAAACTGCGTCCGGAAGCCTGGAAATTCAGGCTTTGTTCCAGGGCCGGGTCGAAGTTTTCGGGTGTGAGGGAATAATTGATTTTCACGCCACTGAGTGCGCCTTGGGTGACCTTGTCATCGGCCAGGCAGATCCAGAGTTCTGCGGCCTGGCCGTAGGGAATCTGCACCGGTTCGTAGCGACCGGAGCGCGGATACTCCGTGCTGCCGTTGACGGCCGTGAAACCCAAAACCTGCGGCGGCTGATCGGCGGTAGCGGGCATCTTGCCGTGGGCATCGGGCGCTCCGGCGGCAATCCAGTTGCGGATGTTTTGCAGGTATTCGCCTTTCCGCGCGGGCCAGTCAGAACCCGGATCGACCACCAGGGGCATGATGCCCGAATTGCCGCCCAGGTCTACCGTCATGCGGTACCAGAGCATGCTCAGATCCGGATTGCCGGGAACTACCCGCGCCGCGAAGGTTCCGCTGGAATCGTTTTTGATTGGCGGGCGGAAGAGGAGGGTGTTGTAGCTGCCTTCCAGGGTGCGGAAATCGGGTTCGAAGGTGCCGTCGTGGCAGCCGCTGTTGGCGCAGGTGGGCTTTAGGATGCGGGCGTAAATGCCCTTGAAGCTATTCGGATCGGCCGCAGCAGCGGTATCGCCCGGATTGTTGTTCTTTCCACCGGAAGGAAAGGGATTCGGTTCGCGTTCTGCGCGTTTCGTGCAGCCGAAGAGGGCGAGCTGAAGGGCGATGAAGAGCAGGCCGTACTTCATATCCGGTCGAAGAGGGAACGGGCCAGCGGATCGAGGTAACCGGCGTTCATGGCCTCGTCTTTCACCCCGAGGATATGGGCGATGGTGGGCACGATATCCGTCAGGCGGCCCACGCTGTTGTTTTCATTGCCTACGACGAGGTTGCGCGGCACATTCGGCCCGGCCATCAATCCCCAAACACGCAGCGCATTGGCATCGCTGTGGTCGTAAGCATACCAGTCGTTATCGTCCTGGATGGGGTTTGGATTTAGGTTGCGTCCGCATTCCGGCGCCACGATCAGGGTGGTCTTGCCGCTCATTTCGGGAATGGTGCGTTGGATGCGGTCCCACAACCAGCCTGTGGCATGGTCGGCCCGGTGAAGGCTTTGCAGGTAGCCGGTGAAATTGCTGTGGCATCCGTCAACGGCGCTCATGTTCACTACCAGGACCTTGGGTTTGAATTCGCGGAGCACTTCAGCGGCCATGCCGATGGAGAAAGCATCGCCGTTGTCGGTCACCGGCGGGAAGGCGATTTGGCCGGATTGCAACCTGCGGTATACATCGCGCATCCATTCTTTGATGCGGGTGCGTTCTTCGGGCGTATTGCGCACGCTGTCGAAGGCGGAAGCCTCCAGGTTGAAACTGCGGTCGAGGAACTCCTTCATGGCGTACATCGGCTGCAGGTCTTCGTCGCTGTAAGGCTTGGCATTGCTGAGTACATCGATGCCCGCTGAGCCGAAGGTAACGGGAGCTGCGAAGAAGTTCCCGCCGTATGCGAGTCCGTATTCACTGTGATCGCTGGCGTTGAGCAGGGGTGTGGAATTGCCGATGGTATTGCCGATGAACCAGCATTCACTGGCTTTGAAGCCTGCATGCCGGCGCAGGTATTCGAAGAGAGTAGGGAAGCGGGGCCGCGCCTTGAGACCTTGTGCTACGCCCGGATTGCCTGTCATCAGCGTGGTGAGGCCGGTGTAATGCCCGGCACTCTGGGCCCGCATTTCGGTGAACAAGGTGCCCTGGCTTTGCAGCGATTGTGACAGGAGGCGGGGGATGGGTTGGCCGCCATTATATCCGCCCGGCGCCGTGGTGCCGTAAGCGATTTTCGTTGCCGGCGCTGCGCCTTCGAGCAGGTTGTACATAATATTCCCCTGCACCTTCACATCCTGGCTGTCATCGAGATAGCGCTGGAGCACTGCTTCCTGTTGGCGTACACCGCCGGCGAACATCACCAGCACCACATGGTCGGCCAAGGGCGTATTGGTACGGGCGAAGAGCCTGCCCGAAGGTAAAATGTAGGGGGCTGCTGCGGTGCCCGCAGTGAGCAATCCGGCTTTCCTGATAAATTCCTTGCGCTTCATATCGTTCTGCTTGTTCTCGGGTAATCAATAAAAGGCATATTCGTCGCTCGCTGCGAAAGCGGTGAAAACCATTTCAACTGTGGCATCGCTGCGGTTGCGTATAAAATTGCGGAACCAGGCGCGTTCTGCTTCGCCCGGCCTGCGCAGATAGTAGCGGCGGTAGGCCATGTTGATGAAGCTGTCGGTTTCGGCCCGCATGAAAGTTTCGGCAGGCATTTGGATTCCAGGCTTATTGAAGTAATTGCTCAGCAGCATTTCCCAGGCCAGCGTGCGGTCGCCGATGCTCTGCACCACCTGTTGGGTCTTGTACAACTGGTTCGGCGTGATGGGTTGCTGGTACAGATTGGTGTAGAGGATGCTGATATACTCGCTTTCCGATTTGCGTTTCGTTTTCTGCGTTTTGTCTTCGTACACCACCTGATCCTGCAGCCCATAGCGCAGGGTTTCCTTCTCGGTGCAGGCGGCGAGCAAAGGCAGGAGCAGGAGGGATAGTTTAACGGAACTGGGCATATTCATCGCTTTGTAAGGCTTGTTTCTGAACTTCCATCAGGTCGCCGCTGAGCCGGTAGTGGGGCAATACCCGGAACAGTTCGCCGGTGGAAGGTTCGCGCTGCAGCAAGGTAAACCAAACCCAGCGCACCTGGGCTTCGTAAAATTCGCTGCTTTCAGTGAGGGCGCGCAGGTATTCGTTGCGGTTGGTGCAGGCGATGCCGTGGATTACGGCGGGTTTATTGTATTCAATTACATCATAGGCGCGGTTGAACTCGTCGCGGGTGGGTAGGCGGTTGAAGAGGTCGTCGTAGCTCGCGTTGACGAAATTGAAGCTGTTCATGTTGATGACATCGTAGATGCCGTTGTTCATCATATAGCTGCACATTTCGCCGAAGCTGATCTTGCCGAGGCGGTAGTTGCGGCGGCTTTTCAGAACCCTTTCATAGGATTCGGCCTGGTTGCGTGCGGAAAACACGCCGACGGAATCGCCGTTGAGGCGGGCGATGGTTTCGGCGAAGCGGGCGTTGCCAAGGCGCAATTGCAGTTCACCATCGTCGGCTCCTTCCAGGAAACGCGCTTTCATCAGTTGGTAGATGCGTTCGCAATAGGCGTGGCGGTAGCTGCTGTCGCCCGGGTGAAAGCTGGTGTCGCTTTGGAGGCGGGTGATGAGGCGGCGGCGTATGGAATTACTCAGCGTGGAATCGCGCAGTTCCTGCACGGCTTCCTGGCGTTCGGTTTCGGTAGCTTCACGGCCCAGGAGGTCGATGAACAGGCGGTTCACATAATTCTCCACGCGCAGGGTGGTGATGCCTGAATAATCGGGTTGCAGGTTGCCGGGAATCAGCACATCCACCGACTTTTCGCAAGCGGCGAACAGGCCCATCAACAGGCATACCATCCCCCCCCGGATGATGCTCACAGTTTTCAAGGTTTTTCAAATATAACCGAAATCGTCGACCCTCGTGGTCGACCTCAGCTGCTCGAAATATAAAATCCAGCCATGCGCACAAAGACATCTGGAATCTGCTCTCTCTGCGGTCTTTGCGTGTTTTTCCCTTTGCGGTCTCTGCGAGAACCAAATGTTGTTTTTCACGCAAAGCGCGCAAAGACAGCCTTCCGGCAACGGATTCCTGATATAAATTAAACGCGTAGCTTCCGTAAGAAATGGTTAGCACGCAAA
>CANHTS010000075.1 GCA_947463435.1 Flavobacteriales bacterium
GCCGATAAATTCCTTCACAACGACGGCCGGTTTCCCATTCCGCACTTCCCGGCGCACATAGAGCTTCTGTTCTGCCGGCGGAAGCGTTTCGGGTTCCTGTTCTGCATCCCCGCCGTAACTATAATCCGGATTGGTGCTGAATACGATACCGTCGCGTTTCTTGTTCTTATTGCTCATGGTTTCAGGCGTTCTTGCGCAGGATGGTGGAAGCGTTCGGTTGGGCGGTGGGCATGATCACGATATCGTTGATGTTAACATGCTTCGGCCGACTGATCATCCAGCAGATGGCGTCAGCAATGTCTGCAGCCACAAGGTTTTCAAAGCCCTGGTAAACGGAAGCGGCTTTTTCGGCATTGCCTTCAAAGCGCACTAAACTGAACTCAGTTTCCACGGCACCGGGGCAAACAGAACCCACGCGGATGGGAATATGCGCCAGGTCGATCCGAATGCCCTGGGTAAGCGCATCAACGGCGTATTTGCTGGCGCAGTAAACCGCACCATTGGCATACACCTGCTTGCCTGCGATGGAACCGATATTCACGATATGGCCGCTGCCGTCTTTGTTGATCAAAGGCAAAACAAAGCGCGTCACATGCAGCAGGCCTTTCACATTCGTATCGAGCATGGTTTCCCAATGGTCGGGATTGCCTTTGTCGATCGGTGAGAGACCCAGTGCCAGGCCTGCATTGTTGACCAAAACCCGGATACTGCGCCATGATTCGGGCAGCGAGGTTACAGCAGCTTCCACCGCTGCTTCATCGCGCACATCGAAAACAAGGGTATGGACGGATGCTCCTATAGCGCGGAGCTTTTCTGCCAAAGCTTCCAGCTTATCGCTGCGCCGCGCCGTAAGAATCAAGGCATAGCCTGCATCGGCCAGGGCGCGGGCTGTAGCCTCACCAATGCCCGAGCTGGCGCCGGTTATCATGGCAATAGGTGCTTGCGTCATGGTTTGAAAGCGATGACGATCATGTTAGGAGTAAAGAGAACGCCGCGGGTGCTGCGTGCGGTAGCAAAGAGCGTGAGTTTCAGGCGAAAAGCAAGCAATCCGAAGGCGATGCGGCGGATCGACTCTTTCAGGAAGCCGGGAGCGCGCATCAGCGAAGGGCGCACTTCCACTTGCTGAAAGCCGCAGGCCAACATCACCTGGGAGGCGCTGCTCGCGTTCAGGTAGTTTTCGTGGGTGAAATCGCCATTGGCAAAAACTGAGGCCATGGGTGCATCGAGGTTGGGGGTGCGGAAAATCACACGGCCACCAGGTTTAAGCGCCGCAGCGAGCTGTTGCAGCAGTTCGGTCAGTTCGTCTTTGGTGAAGTGCTCGATGATATCCATGCCGCAGATCAGATCGTAGGCTGCTGGCGTATCGCGCAGGTGCTGCATGACATCGCCTTCCTCCACAGCATGAACACCCAGGCTATGGGCCAGCTGCACTTGTTCCTTGCTGACGTCGATGCCTTTGCAATGCGTGAAACCGGCACCTTGCAGGGCGGCGATGAGCGAGCCGGAGCCACAACCGATGTCGAGGATGCGGGCATCGCGCGACAGGTTGCCGAGCAGGGGAATGGTTTCGCGACTAAACTGCGCCTTTTCGCGTTCGAACAGGGCGCGGGCATCGGTGCCCGAAGCACGTCCGCTTTGGGTGCTGTGGTAATTCCCGTAGAGTATGCTCCGGTATTGGGTCATGGGCTGCAAATTTAGGCAAGCCGCGACGCGAATGGCGGATGGTTTGCGCGCACAAAAAAAGCCGCCCGGTATGCGCACCGGACGGCTCTTCCCAAACAACCTGAATACTTTACATATCAATCCATACGGTATAGAGCCGGTCGAGGTCGTCGCGCTCGATGCGCACATCGCCCAGATCCATGTCTTTTTCCAGCTGGTGGCCATTGAAATGCAGGCGGCCTGCCAGTTCTTCCTTACCGCCGGCATCGAACATGCGCACCATATAGGTCTGCGTTTGCAGGCTGCGGGTGGTTTCTTCCAGTGGTTTGCTACCGGCTTCGCGTGCCGTCAGGTACTGAATGCTGCGGCCGTCGAGGTAAAGTCGGGACGTGGCCACTTCCTTGCCCGACACAAACACTACTTTGTAAGGTGCAGCCTGGATGTCGGATGTTTTTGCTGCAGGTTGGATGGGTTCTTTGCTGCAGGCGCTGAAGGCAAGCGAAAAGAGGCTTACCGAGCTGAGGAGAAGGATGGTCCTGTTCATGATGGAGTTATTTTGTTAGCCCTTTTGAGACGCGAATCAACCCTCAGAGTTACCGGGGCCTGTCAGCGCATTCGTTAAAACGCGGCTTTTTGGGGGATGAAACAGCCGGATTACCGACCAGCGGCCGACGGGTATCGATAAACTGTAAGGCGTGTATTTTCGCCCCATGCTTCAGGTGCCCGGGTCCTTGGGTTTGTTTCCGGAAGCCGGTTGCGACGAAGCCGGCCGCGGCTGCCTGGCCGGGCCTGTGGCTGCTGCCGCTGTCATCATGCCCGAAGGCTGGAACCACCCGGTGCTGAACGACAGCAAGCAATTGAACCGCAAACAGCGCGACCTCTTGCGTGCGGTGATTGAAAAGGAAGCACTGCAATGGGCGGTGGCGATGGTGGAACCGGAAGTAATCGACCGCATCAATATCCTGCAGGCTTCGATCACCGGCATGCACCGCGCGCTGGATCAGCTCGTTTTACGCCCGCAGTTTATCCTCATCGACGGCAACCGCTTCCGCCCCTATCCAAATATTCCGCACCGCACCGAAGTGAAAGGCGACGGGCGTTTTGTTTCCATCGCCGCTGCCAGTATCCTGGCCAAGACGCACCGCGACGAACACATGGAACGCCTGCACCTCGATTTTCCGCAATACGGCTGGGACCGGAACGCCGGATACCCCACCATTGCGCACCGCGATGCCATCCGGCAGTTTGGCGTAACGCCGCATCACCGGCGCAGCTTCCGCCTGCTGCCGGTGCAGTTGGATTTGTGGGGATAGTGGTAGGTATCTTTATCAGAATCTTGCGAAGTCCCAGCCTGTCATATTCCTTCTTTAACGCGCTCCAGAAATGGGCGCAAGCCGGAAACCTGCACCTGTTCATGCACAGGGTAAACATCATCACCCGGGGTGATTAACCACCCGTGCTGCTGCCCCAAATCCTCCATGGACTGCAGCAAACCTTTGCCCGGTTTAGGCGCAAGTGAAAACTTGATATCGCAAACGGCCCTTATCTCGCCACCGCGCACGAGCAGCAAATCGGCTTCTGCCCCATTCTGTGTCCGATAGAAATACAATGCATAGCCTTCCGGCAGCACTTTCTGAATTTCCAATATGGCAAAACCTTCCCAGGAAGCCCCACAGATGGGATGCCCATGCAGGCTTGCAAGGTCTGTGATTCCATGGAAATGATGCAGGATACCGCAGTCGTTCAGATACACCTTTGGCGACTTGACCAGGCGCTTCTTCATATTCACATGCCAGGGTTGCAAAACGAGCAACAAAAATGCTGCTTTGAGGTATTCGAGATAGCGGTTAACGGTTACGCCGCTAACCCCGAGCGAGCGCCCGAAGGTTTCAGCGTTCCAAAGGTTTCCATGATGGTGCGCCAGCATTTGCCACAGGCGGCGAATCAGTTCGGGCGATAAACTCAGGCCGAACATCTGGTTGATATCTGTCTGGATATAGCTTTCCACAAAAGAAGCTATCCAGCGGTTCCTGCTGCGCAGGCCCGATGCAAGGTAAGCCGGAGGATAACCACCACTCAACCAATGGTCAGCAACCTGAACACAGGCCGTTTCCAACACTGACAGTGGTTGCATGTAAATATACGATGTTCTTCCGGCCAAGGATTCGGCCACTCCTTTCACCAGGGATGGCGTGGCGCTGCCGAGCAGGATGAAACGGCCCGAACGGCGGTCTTCATCCACCAAAGGACGAAGATCCCTGAAAATAGTCGGAATCGTCTGGGCTTCATCGATGACAACGCAGCGGTCGCTGTAAGTGTGCAGAAATAAAGCCGGATTGCTCAGTTTATTCCGATCCGCTTGCCGTTCCAGGTCCAACCACAGAAAACCATCCGGGTTCTCGGAGGCGATTTGCTTTACCAGCGTTGTCTTTCCAACTTGCCTTGAACCAAGTATGGTAACAACCGGAAATTCAGCCAGATCAGCACGCAGCAAAGGTTCAGCCAGCCGGGTAAACATCCTTCAAAACTATTACTTATCCAAGTAATTTCAAAGTTTTATTTTGATTTTACTTGGATAAGAAAGTGCGTAAAGCCTAAAAAACCAGATAATGTCGTCGGTAATCCAGACCTGTTCATTCGCATCCGAAAGCATAAGCCTGACTGCTTCCGGCAATTTTCTTTCCGCCGCTCCCTGCCTTACCTTTGCGCCTGCATGCAAACAGCCACCTTAGAACAGGCCCGCGAGCTGGGATTATTGTCCGAAGAATTTGACAAAATCAGGGAAATCCTGGGCCGGACCCCCAACTTCAATGAACTGAGTGTGTATTCCGTGATGTGGAGCGAGCACTGCAGCTACAAGAACTCCATCACCTGGCTGAAAACCCTTCCCCGCGATGGCAGCAAACTACTCACCAAGGCCGGTGAAGAGAATGCCGGATTGGTGGACATCGGCGACGGACTGGCCTGCTGTTTCAAGATCGAAAGCCATAACCACCCCAGCGCCATCGAACCGTATCAGGGCGCTGCCACCGGTGTGGGCGGCATCAACCGCGACGTATTCTCCATGGGCGCTCGTCCGATTGCGCAGCTCAATTCGCTGCGCTTCGGCAATATCAAGACCGAACGCACCCAATGGCTCCTCAAAGGCGTGGTGAAAGGCATCGGCGATTACGGCAATGCATTCGGCATTCCGACCGTCGGTGGTGAAGTGTATTTCGACGACTGCTACGAAACCAATATCCTCGTCAACGCGATGAGCGTAGGCCTGGTGGAAGTGGGCAAAACCGTAAGCGCCGCAGCCGACGGGCCGGGCAATCCGGTGTATATCTTCGGTTCGGCAACCGGCAAAGACGGCATCCACGGAGCGGCTTTCGCTTCCAAGGATATCGGCGAAGACGCAGCCAACGACCTGCCCAGCGTGCAGGTGGGCGATCCCTTCTGGGAAAAACTCATCCTCGAAGCAACCATGGAATTGATCGCCACCGGAGCTGTGGTTGGCATTCAGGACATGGGCGCTGCCGGCATCACCTGTTCGACCAGCGAAATGAGCGCCAAGAGCGGCACGGGCATGGATGTGTGGCTGGACAAGGTTCCGCTGCGCCAGGCCGATATGAAGCCCTGGGAAATCCTGCTCAGCGAAAGCCAGGAGCGCATGTTGGTTGTGGTGAAGAAAGGCATGGAAGCGGCCGCTGAAGCCGTGTTCGACAAATGGGAAATCACCCACGCGCAAATTGGCGTGGTTACCGATACCGGCAGGGTGCGCTATTACATGAACGGCGAGCTGGAAGGCGATATTCCCGCTGAAAGCCTGGTGCTCGGTGGCGGTGCCCCCGTGTACAAGCGCGAATGGGAAACACCGGCCTATTTTGAGAAAATTGCGGCATTCAACGACGAGCATATTCCGGTTCCTGCAGACTTGAAGGAAGTGGCGGAGTTCATCACTTCCTTACCCAATATCGCCAGCAAGCGCTGGGTTTACCGCCAATACGACAGCATGGTAGGCACGGTGATGCAAAGCACCAACCGCCCTTCAGACGCAGCCGTTGTGAAGGTAAAGGGAAGCGAGAAAAGTCTCGCGCTGACGGTGGATTGCAACAGCCGTTATGTTTACGCCGACGCCGATAAAGGCACCCAGATTGCCGTAGCCGAAGCTGCCCGCAACATCGTTTGCACCGGCGGCGAACCGACTGCCATCACCAATTGCCTGAATTTCGGCAACCCCTACAACAAGGAAGTTTATTACCAGTTCAAGCACGCCATCGACGGCATGGGCAAAGCCTGCCGCAAGTTCGACACACCCGTAACAGGCGGCAACGTGAGTTTCTATAACCAAAGCAGCGACGGAACGGCGGTTTACCCGACCCCAACCATCGGCATGGTGGGCGTGATCGAAGACCCGGCGCATATCACCGGCCTTGGCTTCCGCCAGGCAGGCGATATTCTTGTAATGCTCGGACACCAGCGCGAAGACATCGGTTCCAGCCAATACCTCGCTAAATACCACCAGGTAGAGCTCTCTCCCTGCCCCTATTTCAACCTCGACGAAGAATACCAATTGCACCAGGCCCTCAAGCAAATGATCCGCTCGGGCTGGGTGGAAAGTTGCCACGATATCAGCGAGGGCGGACTCTTTGTCAACCTCCTGGAAAGCGCCATGGCCGGACGCCTGGGCTTCCATATCCACAGCAATCCGGTTTTGCGGAAAGACGCCTTCCTCTTCGGCGAAGCGCAGGGCCGCGCGGTGGTGAGTGTGAAAGACGAACTGACCCTGGCGCGCATCGAAGAAACCGCCGCCATGCACGGCGTTCCTTTTGCGGTGATCGGTCGGGTGATACCCGAGCGCATGGTCGTAGATGCAGAAGACTGGGGCGATACCGCCACTTTCGCCGACACCTACGACCATGCGATCGAGCGCAGCCTGCGCCGCTGAACAGCTGAATGAATCAGTAGGCAGTCCAGCCGCCGTCGGCCGTAACAACCGCACCGTTCACGAATGACGCATCGGGCGATGCCAGGAACAATGCCACACCTGCAATCTCAGCCGGCTCTGCCGAACGTATATTGCTGCCAATGCCGCTCATCAGCCTTTCATAGCCAAACGGACTTGGTTGCACGCCATCTGTGATAGCGGTATTCACTCCGCCGGGTGCGATGGCATTGCAACGGATGCCCTTGGTGGCGTATTGAAAGCCGATGTTCTTCGTCAACCCAATCAAGGCGTGCTTGCTGGTAGTGTAGGCCGCTCCAGCGCGTGAACCCTGCAAACCACCGATGGAAGAAATGTTGATGATGATGCCGCTGCCGCGTTCCACCATGCCCGGCAATACCGCATGGCAGGTGAAGAAGGGCCCGTCGATATTGACCTGCATGACGCGTTTCCAGAGGTCAAATGATACTTCAGCAGCCGGCATAAAATTGTCGAGGATACCGGCATTGTTTACCAGGATATCGATCTCCCCTAACTGCTTGCGGCAGGTATCGATCAGGCTTTGTACGGCATTTTCGTCAGCCAGGTCGCCGGCCTGAAACGCCACTTTTCCGCCGGCCTGTTTGATTTCGTCGGCTACGGCAAGCAAGCGGTCTTCCCGGATATCGGTGATGAACACGTTGGCGCCTTCGGCGGCATAGCGATGGGCGATGGCCTTGCCGATGCCTGAACCGGCACCGGTGACGAAGGCTGTGAGGTTATTGAGGATATGCATATCGTGTAGTGTTGTCATTTGTCAGAAGTTGGCTTTTCCTGTTCAGCGGCATGCATGTTCTCCATTCCGCGGAACAAGGCATCCGGATTGAAGGAAATGCTGTCGATACCGGCGCGGATGAGCATGCTGGCGAACTCGGGATGATCGCTCGGCGCCTGTCCGCACAATCCGACCTTGCGCCCGCAGCGGTGCGCCGTTTCGATAAGGGTTTCGATCTGCCGGGTAACGGCGGGATCCAGTTCATTGAAGAGCCCGGCTACCAGGGCAGAATCGCGATCTAATCCGAGCGTGAGCTGGGTCAGGTCGTTCGAGCCAATGCTGAAGCCATCGAAGAGTTCAGCGAAATCTTCCGCGCGGAGGATATTGGAAGGGATCTCGGCCATCACGTAGACCTGCAGTCCGTCTTCACCCCGCACCAGTCCGCAATCGGCCATGATGTCAAGCACCTTGCGGCCTTCTTCCGGCGTGCGGCAGAAGGGAATCATGAGCTTTACGTTCTTCAGCCCCATCGTGTTGCGCACACGCAACATGGCAGCGCATTCCATGCGAAAAGCTGCTTCATAGCGCGGATCGTAATAGCGGGAAGCGCCGCGGAAGCCGATCATCGGGTTTTCTTCGTGCGGTTCAAAATCGCGGCCGCCGAGCAGGTTGGCGTATTCGTTGCTTTTGAAATCGCTCATGCGCACAATGGCATCGTAAGGCCAGGCGGCTGCAGCTATCGAACCTACAGCTATTGAAAGTTTATCGACAAAATACGACGAAGCATTTTCCAGCTTGCCCACACGATCGCTGATTTCCTTTCTGATGACCGGATCGCTGATTTGTTCCGGATGCAGCAAGGCCATGGGATGGATCCCTATACTGTTATTGATGATGAATTCGAGGCGAAGCAATCCCACACCCTTGTGCGGCAACAAAGCGTGGTGCCAGGCATGGTCGGGGTCACCGAGGATGAGCATGGCCGGTGTTTGCGGCCTGGGAAGGCTTTCCATGCTGCGGCTGTATTCCTTCCAGGGCAGGATCCCGCGGTAGATCCGTCCGATCTGTCCTTCCGCACAGCTAACGGTCACCTCTTCCCCATCTCGGATGACGGAAGTTCCGTTCAGGGTTCCCACCACGGCAACAGCGCCGAGCTCGCGGGCTACGATGGCGGCATGGCTGGTGCGGCCGCCTTTGTTGGTGACGATGGCAGCAGCTTTTTTCAGGATGGGATCCCAATCCGGGTTGGTGATATCGGTGATGAGCACTTCCCCTTCCTGGAGTTGTCCGGCTTCGTGGGATGCGCCGAGTATGCGTGCCCGACCGGCAGCGATTTTGGTTCCGACGGCGAGTCCTTCTGCCAGCACTTCGCCTGTTGCTTCGAGGCTGTATTCGGTGAAAACCTTGCCGCTGTCGTTGGCATGAACCGTTTCCGGCCTGGCCTGGACGATCCACATTTCATTGCTTTGGCCGTCGAGGGCCCATTCAATGTCCATCGGGCGCTGGTAATGCATTTCGATTTCGAGGGCGGCATGTGCCAGGGCAAGCACCTGATCGTCGTTCAAAACGTAACGGCTGCGCTTATCTGCAGGCGTATCGGTATTGTTCAGCCGGGCTTTTTCACCGGCTCCGGCATAGACCATGGTTTTGGCTTTGTCGCCGAGGCGTTTGCCGACGATGGAACGAAAACCCTGGCGCAAGGTGGGTTTGTGAACGATGAATTCGTCGGGATTGACGGCCCCGAGCACGATGTTCTCGCCCAGTCCCCAGCAGGCGTGGATGGCGATCACTTCGCGAAATCCGGTTTCGGGTTCAAGTGTGAAGCAGGTTCCCGCGCCGCCGAGGTCGCTGCGCACCATGATCTGCACTCCGGCGCTGATGGCCACAGCGGCATGGTCGAAACCGTGATCGATGCGGTATTTGATTGCGCGGGCATTGTAGAGGCTGGCAAAACAGCGCTGGACAGCCGACACTACGGCATCCTTCCCGCAAATATTTAAAAAGGAATCGTGCTGACCGGCGAAGCTCGCTTCGGGCAGGTCTTCTGCCGTCGCACTGCTGCGAACGGCTACTTCTACTTCCCTGCCGGCCTTGGCGCATAGGTTTTCATAGGCCAGCACCAGATCGTTCTCGATGGCTTCAGGCATGCGGGCTTCCAGCACCAATTGCCGACAGGCGTCGCTGATGGCGTGCAGATTGGAATAATCGGGCAGCAGCTGGGAAAGGCGATGTTGCAGCACTGGATCCAACCTGTTTTCGCTTAGGAAGAGGCGGAATGCATCGGCGGTGCTGGCATAACCGTCGGGCACTTTAACACCGGCCTGGCTGAGGCTGCGGAACATTTCGCCGAGCGACGAATTCTTCCCGCCTACCACTGCCACGTCTTTCAAACCAAGGGCATGGAAAGGAATACAATAAGCGTTTTGATACGAGGAAAGCATAGCACGAAATACGGCTGTGGACAGCGCCGGGCGTATGACGGGCGTTAGGCTTGCAACTGATTTGGGTCGGGTGTGTGACAGCAGTGCAATAGCCTATGGCTGTCCATGATCAGCTCTGTGTATGATCTCTTAAACCCCGAATTGACGGAGGTGGTGGTCGAGGTGTTTGAACATCAGGTTATTCCACTCATCTGCGCTCAGCTTCCCGAGCGAAATCTGTTCCTTGCCTTCATAATGGGCGCGGCCGGGCGCTGTGAATTTCCGGATCAAATCCTTCAGCCGTGACTGTTCCCTTTCGAAATTGCGGCGGTCGGCGATTACAAAGGCGGGTGCAGTTGGCAGGCTTTGTTTGTAGGGCACTTCGTTCACCATGCCTGTCTTGAAGAACAGGCGCAGCATCCATTTCATGACAACATTGGGTCCATCGTGGCGGAGTCCCAGGGCTTGTTCGTAAGGAACACAACAATGTGCCAGCATCTGGTCGACCTTCATTTTACCCCACAATGCTTGTGTATCGGGCCGCAATTGATCAATCCGTGCAAAGAGTTGTGCATTGGTTTCAGGCAGGAAGATGTCGGGGTATGATGCGTTCTGTGGCATAGCGATGGGGAAATTAATGCGAAATCGGATGCTGTCACAAAGGAATGCCAAAAGGAAATTCATGCTTGCTTCAGCCGTTGACTGCATTTGGCTATGCGCAAAAAACATCCAGCTCGTGCCCTCTCCGCGGTCTTTGTGTGTTTTCCTCTTTGCGGTCTCTGCGTGAACCTTTGTTTTTTCACGCAAAGGGCGCAAAGACAGCCTGCTGGCAACGTGTTCCCGGATACATTCTATGACCCCATGCTTCGGCAAGAATTGGTTAGCGCGCAAAGGGCGCAAAGATATCTGGAATCTGCCTTCTCTGCGTGTTTTCCCCTTTGCGGTCTCTGCGTGA
>CANHTS010000076.1 GCA_947463435.1 Flavobacteriales bacterium
ACACACTTTACGAACTCGGCCCCAATACTACCGGAGGCCGCACGCGTGCGCTGATGGTTGATCGCCGCAACGACAATATCATCCTGGCCGGTGGCATTTCCGGCGGGCTCTGGCGCAGTGAAAACGGCGGCAGCAGCTGGACGCCCCTGAACGACCACCAGACCAGCCTCATGGTGAGCTGTATCGTGCAGAGCCCATTCGATCCGGACGTGATTTACTACGGAACCGGTGAAGCGCGTGCCAACAGCGCAGGTGTAGGCGGCGACGGGATTTTCAAATCAACCGACGGTGGCAAAACCTTTACCCAACTTCCCGGCAGCCGCAACCTGAACGGTATGGAATCGGTTTGGGCGATCGATCACTCGCTGACCGATACCAATACCCTTTATGCTGGCACTGACAAAGCGTTGTACCGCAGTCAGGATGCAGGGCTTACCTGGCAGGTGGCTTACAACAATGCACGTGTTTCAGACGTAATATGCCGACCTGACGGTGGTGTGCTCTTCACGCGCATCAGCACAGGCATTTACAGTAGTCCGAACGGCAATTCCGGTACTTACCAAATTGTGGTTGACAGCGATATCCCGGCCCAGGGTGCTTATGGCCGCATCGAGTTTGACTACTGCCGCGCCTTCCCGAATGTGGTGTATGCCTTGTTCGAAGGACCCGGTTTCAGTTCCAATGCTACGGCCTTCATGAAAAGTTCTGATGGCGGTAAAAGCTGGATCCGCCGCACCGTGCCTACGGCTATCGGCAGCGGTTACCAAACCTATTGCGTGATGCTGGGTGTTGCCTATAGCGACAGCAACCGCGTTGTGACCGGCGGCGTGAACATCGCAGGAAGCTCCAACGGCGGAAGTACCTGGAACACCATGTCGAACGGACATGCCGACCACCATGTGGTGGCCAATATGAACCAAACCAAAGACAATTTCCTCGTGGGCAACGACGGCGGTGTTTACCGCTACCGCTGGAGCAACCTCACAGCCGCCAACGTCGGCCTGAACCGCGGTTACCGCACCACCCAGTTCTACGCGGGCGGCTTTGCGCCAACAGGGATTGTATCAATGGGCGGCACACAAGACAATGGCACGCACATGGCAACCGGCAACCTCGCCAGCAGCAAAGTATATGGCGCCGATGGTGGCTATGCCCATATCGGTCAGCAAGACGGAACCATTGCCTACTTCGCAACCCAAAACGATGGAATCTTCCGTATAGACAACTTCCGCACGCCCAGCCAGTTTATCGTACGCATCACGAGCGACAGCTTCGATATCGAAGGCGTGAACTTCATCAATGCCTATCAGATGAACCCGGCGGATCAGTATCAGCTATTCTACCGCACCAATTCCGGCATTCACTTCACGCAAGACGGCGGTGACAGTTGGAAAAGGATCACCCGCCGCATTGTAAACCTCAAAGCCATCGGTATCGAAGCCGCGAAGAACCCGACCGTTTATTATGGAGGAACTTCGGGTTCGCTTTGGAGAGCCGACTCTATCCTGACCAAAGGATTCTTCCGTGAGGTCAACCTCAGCAGCAGCATACCTGCCAATATCCGCAACGAAAGCATGAATTACATCCAGGTGCATCCCAAAGACAAATACACGGTGTATGTCTGCTATACTAACAACAGCAACGAACCCCGTATCTGGAAGGCGAGCAATCTGCGCGGAACTCCACAATGGACCAATGTATCGGGCGACTTGCCGGTAGGTTTGCCGGTGAATTTCATCCAATGCGATCCCATGAATCCGGACAGCATTCTCGTTGCAGCGACCGATTTCGGCTTGTATGTGAGCAACAACGGTGGCCGCAACTGGGAAAAAGAAATGCGCGTTCCCAACGTGGCCGTGCACGAAGTAAAATTCCGTGAAGACGGCACGGTGTTCATCTACACGCATGGTCGTGGCCTTTATGTAGCGCGTATGCCGCGTTCTTATACCTGGTCGGTGACTGAACCTGCCCTGGCAAAGCGTAACCTCGTGGTTTACCCGAATCCTGCCCGCGATCAGATGCGCATTGAATTGCCTGATGCGCTGCCCACCGAAGTAACGGTATTCAGTCTGGATGGCCGCAGCATGTACCGCCGCCAGCACACAGGTGGTTCCATACAATTGCAAACCGCCAACTGGCCGGCGGGGCATTACATCGTAAGCGCAAAGAGCGAAAAAGGCACGTTGACGCAGAAGCTGCTGGTGACGCATTGATGGAAAACAGCAATCCGATAGAGGCCGCCCTGAACCTGCTCCGCGCAGATGTTAAATGGGTGCAAGAGGCCTTGCTGGAAGTGAGCGGGGACATGATTAAGGAGGGTTACTCCAGGCATCCTGTCTTCATCGCCCAGGAAACAGAACCCGAATTGGGCGAATTGCTGTTAGACCGCAGCGAACTGAACCTGAACCACTATATCGCCGTCTCTTATCTGGAAGAATTCGTGGAGCGGGGCATCATCGCGGAAGACAAACAAGACTTGTTTGTTTCCAACTTCAAAGACCCGGAGAAATACTTCTGCTTTTTGATGATTTCAAGCCTGGCAGGAGCGCACCTGGTCTTCGTTCCCACGGCCGTGCAGGCACCTGCCGATCCGAATTCAGTCGCATGAATCCATCCGTTGCCATCGTCATCCTGAATTACAATACCCGCGGGCAACTGCAGGAATTCCTGCCCGGTGTGTTGGCAACCGATTACGACAACTTTCAGGTGGTGGTGGCCGACAACGGCAGTCGCGACGGCAGCACAGACTTTATTGAAGCGCATTATCCTGAAGTTCAGCTTATCCGCTTCGAACAGAATCATGGCTATGCAGGTGGCTACAACGAAGCCCTGAAACAGGTACGCGCCGATTTCTATGTGTTGCTGAACAGCGATGTGGAAGTGCCTGCTGATTGGCTCAGGCCACTGGTACAATGTGCAGAACGGCATGCCGATCTGGCGGCTGTGCAACCTTTTATACTGGATCAAAAACAAAAAGACCGATATGAATATGCAGGCGCTGCCGGCGGCTGGATAGACCGTTTCGGCTACCCTTTCTGTCGTGGTCGTTTGTTCGACAACCTTGAAAGTGCTGCAATCGCATTCGATGAAGCACCGGTCTTCTGGGCATCGGGTGCGGCCTTGTTCATTCGCGCTTCCGATTTCCACGCCATAGGCGGCTTCGATGCGCGCTTTTTCGCCCACATGGAGGAGATCGACCTTTGCTGGCGCTTGCAATTGACCGGTAAAACAGTGTATTCCTGCCCTGAAAGCCGTGTTTACCATGTGGGCGGTGGTACGCTGAAGAAGCAGAGTCCGTTTAAGACCTTCCTGAATTTCAGGAATGGTCTTTTATTGCTTGAAAAGAACCTGCCGGCAGCAACGCGCAGAAGAACTATACTCCTGCGCATGTGCCTGGATGGCATTGCGGCAATCAAGTTCCTGTTGGCCGGGCAATTGGCAGATTTCGCAGCTGTATTCAGGGCCCATGTCTATTTCCACCAGAACCGGCGGAAGTTCAGGCCGGAACAGCTGGTTAGCCGTTCGCCGGATTCACTGCACGGGTATTATAACCGTTCGATAGTGTGGCAATATTTTGCCCGCAAGGTGAAGCGCTTCAGCGATTTGCCCGGGGTTTCCTGACAGGGCACAAGTACACCCGGAAGTATATTCTTCCCATCAACACCTTTTGCTGTTTGGCTTGCAGCCAGATAAGGCCCTATGCAACAGATTTTCACCTGAACAGGTATAAAAACATCCTGCCCTTTTGGAGAGCGGGATGTTTGCCTTGCGGCCGGTTAAGGCTCTATGTACCAGATTTTCGCCTGTGCAGGTACAAAAAAACATCCTGCCCTTTTTGAGAGCAGGATGTTGGATGATTGAATTGAGTTGGCTTAGTAGTTCAGCAAGAAGTCAACGCGGCGGTTCTTGGCGCGGCCGGCTGCAGTGCGGTTGTCTGCAATCGGGCGTTCCTGACCGTAACCAATCGCAGCGAGGCGGCTTTCAGCAATGCCCTGGCTTACCAGGTAATTCTTTACTGCGTTTGCACGGCGCTGTGAGAGGTCTTTGTTGGCATCTGCATTACCGGCATTGTCGGTATGACCTTCGATAACGGCTTTTGCTTCAGCGTATTCCTTGAGGATGGCTGCGAGTTTGTCGAGGTTTTCGAAAGACTGGCTAACGATTACATCGCTGTTGGTTTCGAAATTGATACCCTTGGCAGCCAGTGCGATCTGAGCACGCACTTCCTGACGGATTTCCGGGCAGCCTTTGTTGGCAATTGTTCCGTTCTTATCGGGGCAAACATCTGTGTTATCGTAAACACCGTCACCGTCGCTGTCGGGGCAACCTTCACCGGCCACCGCACCTGCCTTTGCAGGGCACTTGTCTTTTCGGTCTTCGATGCCATCGCCATCAGTATCAGGGCAGCCGTTGAACATGGCTACACCAGCCTGAGCGGGGCATTCGTCTTTGCGGTCTTCGATGCCGTCGCCGTCTGTATCGGGACAACCGTTGAATGCAGGTGACCCTTTAACAGACGGACACTGGTCGAGTTTATCTTCGACACCGTCGCCATCGCTGTCGGGGCAACCGTTGAACTTGGGCAGACCGGGTACGGTCGGGCAAGCGTCGTCTGCATCCAGCACGCTGTCGCGGTCGGTATCAGCAGGGCAACCCACAGAATCCACATGGTTGCGGTATTTCTCCGGTGTATTTGCGCATTTGTCGTACTTGTTCGGAACACCATCTTCGTCGCTATCCGGAGCGCGCTTGCCGGGCTGAGGACCTGAACCGGTACCGAAGGAGAATGCTACACCGATGCTGTGATACATGTAGGCATCGAACATTTTGCTTCGGCCGTGGATGATGCTGTAATCGGGCGTGCGTGCTTCACCATCCCAGATATCGTTGTGGGTGTAGTTGAAAACTGACGATACACGCAAGCTGATGGCATCGGTCAGTTGGTAGTTGATACCCAGACCCACATTCCACAAACCGGAAAAACCGGTGTAGTTTTTGGGAATGTTGTTAATTCTGGAATGCACGTAGAAGCCACCCCAGCCTGCATGCGCATAAGCAGAAAGCTTGGCATCTTCGGGGAGGATGTATCCATTGTTGAATTTATAGCGGAGGCCGCCAACCAATTCAAAGGTGTTGGCCTTGAAACCTGCATACTTCCAGGGATCGTTGCGCTCGTGGATGGTGCTGTAGAATCCGACATCTCCGCCGCTACCCCTTACAACTGCATCGAAGGATGGGCTCAGGTAATACCCGAACTGCACTCCAACACCGTTGTAGATGGGCTTTTTGGCAAAAAACAGTGCCGATCCCAGATCTCCCATGTACTCTCTCCAGCCTCCGTTGATCTCAAGGCCCATGGGCTTGTATGCCGTCTGGCCAAAGGCCGGGGCGGTGACCAGCACACTGAGTCCGGTAATCAGGAATCCTTGCAAGTATCTTCTCATCATATGGTTTGTAATTTCTCTGTTAAAAGTGATGACCGGACAAATATAGAAAAGGAATCAAACAAAAAAACACCCTTCGGCAACTTGACTGATTTTTTTACAAACGCTTAGTTGCTTATATACAGCATGTTACCGATTTTCTGCACGGAATACCTACCCAAACCACGCGGAGCAGGCCCTCCATTGGGCAATCCATTGAAGCCATAACGCGACGAACAGCAGGGTGAAAAGCGTCCGGCCTCGTAGGTTCCACAGCGCAGTTGCAAGAGGTTGCTGTCGACCTGGATCACGGAACAGGCGGTTGTAGGCTGGTAGGCGCAAGTGCGCTCAAAGGCATACCATTCTCCGTTGAAATCGTGTACAAGCACAACGCCGCGGTGGCCGCCGCTGAGAAAAGCCCAGCTGCCGGGTAGCTGCAGGTATAGGTAGCCGGGCAAGGAAAGGTTAATGGCCGCATTCACCGGTCCGGTCGGAATCGGTTCTAAAACGGGCTGATCGCGGTTGCATGAACCAAGTGGTGCCAGCAAGAGCAAGGCACCTGTGAGCAATCCGAGGATGAGCTTATGCTTCATAGCGGTAAAAGCCTTCGCCCGATTTGCGGCCATGCAGGCCTGCATCCACCTTTTGTTTCTGTATGCGCGAAGGCCTGAACTTGCCGTCCTGGCTGAACAGGTTGTACATGGATTCGGTAACCGAGTAATTCGTATCCACCCCGATCAGGTCCATCAGGCGAAAAGGCCCCATCCGAAAGCCCGACGATTCCATGAGCCTGTCTATGGCTTCAAAACCTGCCACATCTTCCTCCATGATCTTAAGGGCTTCCACATAATAATGGCGTGCCACGCGGTTGACGATAAACCCGGGGGCATCCTGGGCTAAAACCACTGTCTTGCCAAGCGATTCGGCAAAAGCCCTTGAATTTTCCAGTGTCTCATGGTTGGTGCGCGCGCCGGCAATCACTTCTACCAGCTTCATGAGATGGGCCGGATTGAAGAAATGGATTCCAGCGAAACGCTCAGGATGCTGCAAAGCCGAAGCAATGCGGGTTACAGGAATGGAAGAAGTATTGGTTGCTAGGATCGACTCCTTCCCATTCACACTTTCAAGCGTGCGGAACAAGTCTTGTTTCACTTCCAGCTTTTCCACGACTGCTTCGATGATGAGATCGGCTACCAGATCTTCCGCTTTTTCACAGAGGCGGATGCGCTGCAGGCTGGCTTCCACTTGATCGGCCGTAAGCTTGCCTTTCGCTTGCGCCTTCTCCAGTTCCTTCCTTATATATAGCAGTCCTTTGTCGAGTGCTTCCCGACGCGTGTCAAACAGAAGCACCCCGTAACCGGCTATGGCGGAACAATACGCGATACCCGCTCCCATAACGCCCGCACCGGCAATACCAACAGTCTTGATGCTGTTCATACGGCGAATCTAACCCGCAGCCGTCAATAGAAATTCGTTCTGAATGTCAAAAGCATGAAGAAAGCAGGGATTTGCAGAACCTGTAAGAATGAATCAGGTTGACGAGAGACCTAAACCAGTCTTCCGAACCCACTCGCACAAGGTTGGCAGCGGGAGAGCATAGCTGATGCCTGAACCGGATTTACTCAGCGCGGTGTGAGCCACAGCTGCGGGTCGAGCACTTTCTGGCCCTGCCAAACCTGGAACTGCAGCGCAGTCTTTCCCTCTTCATCGGTAAAGATGATGCCCAAGGCCTGGCGTGTATCCACTTTGTCTCCGCGATTCACCAATACCTTCGAAAGGCGGGAATACACGGTAAAGAACTCTCCGTGGTTCACGAGCACGGCGTTCTCCTGTCCCGGAATGCTGAGAACAGCCGTCACAGTTCCTTTGAAAACAGCCCTGGCTTGTGACCCGGAAGGAGAACTGATGTCTACACCGTTGTTCACGAGGGTTACGCCTCTGATTTCCGGATGGCTGTAGTTGCCAAAACGCTGCGAAACGACACCGCGTTCAACCGGCCATGGCAAACGACCGCGGTTACCTGAAAAGGCCGAGGATAATTCCCTGGCTTCCGGCGTCATAGTAGCACTGCCTGATGTGGCAGCCCCTGCTGATTCTGAACGAGCCGCCGTTCCGGAAGCAGTACTTCTTCCGGCTGAAGTCTGACGCTGACGCCGGCGTTCTTCCTCCATTTCCTTGGCAATCATGTTCCGGATCGCATTATCAAGCCGTTTCAATGCTTTTTGTTGTGCCGCCAATTTTTGTCTCAGTTCCTTCTCTTTCCCCTGCAGGCTCTTAGCTAACTGGTCTTTGGCTTTCTTGTCTTCCTCGAGCTGCTTCTTTTCTTTTTCCTCGCTTCCGAGCAAACGTGTTTTATTGATTTTAACCCCTTCAAGTTGCACGACCTTCTCTCCTACCTGGAGTTTGCGCTGCCGGATATCATCCATCAGCGAACGCTGAAAAGCCGCCAGCTTGCGGATGTACTTCACCCTGCTAACTGCCTGGTTGAAACTGCCGGATGAAAAAATGAAGGCGAGGCGGCTGCTTTGGCTGGATGCTTTGTAAGTCTGCACCAAAACCTTGGCCAGCCGGCTTTTTTCCTGTTCCAGGGCGTATTCCAGCTCCCGAATCTGACGTGTTTTTACATCGATATCCTGCTCTACACCCTGGATCTCGCCGCGAATCGCGCCGATCAGATCATTCTGACTGGTAATCAGGCGCGAAATGAGCGTCAGGTTGCTGAGCGTTTGTTTCTTCTTCTGCTCCGTTTCCTTCAGCAGTTGCCGTGTGAGATTCACTTCACCCTGCACTTTTTGCTTCTTCTGCTGCAGTTCTTCCTTCGACTGCGCGGCAAGCTGCCAGCAGGGAAGGGCAGTCAAACCAATCAATATCAGGTGTTTAACGGCGTTCATAGTGAGCGGGGATTGAAAAGGGGTATTGGTAAACGGGAGCCGACGAAAGATCTGTCAGCGTGAGTTTGGCTTTGGTCGACTTGGCCTGCGCTTCGGCCACCAGGTCTATCACTGCAGGCAGCCATAAGGCAGGGTTTTCGTTGCTGCTTTTTCTTCCTTCATATCGCGCCCGGATTGCACGTCCGGTAGCTTCCTGAAGAACGACGGAATAGTCTGTTGAAGTATATCCACCCTGCGATTTGAGCCCAAGCTGGTTATTCAGATCCTGCCTGCGCGCAGCCCACAAACCGAAACTGCTGTCGTAATGGTAACGAACCGAATCGAATATTGGCAAGCCGGCCAGTAGGTGTTGTAATTCAGTAAGGCCAAGTCGGATGCCGGTCTGGTTTTGCAAGGAAGCAATGCCATAAGCGCTGTAATACTTTTCAATGAAGTTGAGCATCTTGACAGAATCGCGGGTGATGATGGCACGGACTGCGGTTATGCCAAGTCCGGGACTGATGCTAAGCCAGATCACACTATCGCGCTTCATGCGGAAGAAAGCGGTAAGATTCATGGTATTGCCGTCGGCATCGGCTTTGAGTTCGGCCTTGCCACTGAACCAAATCCAGGGAAGGCTGCGCAGTTCAGCTGCCATTCGGCCGCTTGGTATAGCCATACCGATTGAATCTGAAGACAAGCCGCCATTGCCGGCAGCTACTGCCACTTTTTTGCGCGGGCCGCAGGCGGCCAGCAACAAAACCAATCCGATTAAGCCTATGCGTATTTTACCCATTGATTTTCTTTTTGAGCATTTTAAGATCCCCGCCAGATTTCAGCGCTTCTTCCCAAAACGATTTTGCTTTACTTTCATTACCCAGTTGTTTCCAGGCATCACCGGTATGCTCGAGGATATCGGCATTGCCCGGAGCGAGCAGGATGGCTTTTTCGAAAAACGCAATCGCCTGCAGCGGATTGCCCGATTTGAACAGCACCCAACCCCTGGTATCGAGGAAGAATGGATTTTCGGGTTGTTCCTTTACCAGGCGATCGGCAATCTGTGCGGCCAGTTCCAAACGTTTACCTGCCGCAGCCAACACAAATGCATAGCTGTTGGCTACACTGCGCTCGGTAGGGTTTTCATTGTACAACGGTTCGAGGATGGCGATGGCTTCAGTTGACCTACCGGCTTTGAATTCCGCCTGTGCAAGCATATTGGCTAGCTTGATCTTGTCGTCGCGGTCAAGCGCAAATGCCTGTCCGGTTCTACAGGCTTCGGCGCTGCCTGCATAATTGAACTGCCTGTACCGTGCAAATGCCAGGTAACGCCATGCTGCAGGTTGCGAAGGGAAATCCTCGGTCATCCGGAAGGCCGTCTTTTCCATTTCTTCGAAGCCGGATGCGCGCTCCTCAGAACGGAGCAGCTTTTCGTATAGTTCAAAACTGGCCTGTCCGCTGTCCAGCGCCCGGCGATATAATCCGGCCGCCCGGCGGTGTTCGTTGGCCGCAGCCCAAACATCGCCGCAATAGAGCAAAGCGACAGGCGCATCGCTGTGGAGGCTTTCCACGATGCCCGCCAATACCACGGCGCTGTCGCGCCGAAGGGGATTCACCAGGTCGTTGGCCCACGCCTGCAGGTAAACCTGTTTCTGGCTGTAGGAAAGGGTCGGATTGGCTGCCAGCTGCTTCAGCGCCGCAAAATAGCGCGGATAATCTCCGCGCCCTGCGAGTATCTGCACGCGCAACCCCAGCGCCTCGGCATTCTCCGGATCGGCCAGGAGAAGAGGGTTGAGCAGGTTCAGCGCCCGGTCGTTGAACCGGCCTTGTTGGGCAACCCTGGCTTCCCAAAGCAGGTATTTCTGGCGATCGGGGTACTTGGCGCGCAGCCTTGCTATTTCATCAGCAGCTTCGGTAAACTTATTCTGTGCACTCAAGATCCGCACTTTCTGGTCGGTTGTTTGCTCGCGCATACCGAATTGCTTTTCACGCAAATTCAGTACCTCGACGGCTTTATCGTACTTCTGGCGGCTCAGGCAAAGGCTTACTGCCTCCTGATAATAGGCTGCGCGGTTGGGATAACGGCGCAGCAGGTCTGACCAGATCGACAGTGCGCCATCGTATTCTCCGCTTTGTTCCAGTGCCTTGGCCTCGATTTCCCGATACCAGGTATTCTCCGGATCCAAGGCTGTGGCGCGCCTGATATGCACCACAGCAG
>CANHTS010000077.1 GCA_947463435.1 Flavobacteriales bacterium
CCACCAGATCAGCCATCATCACCTTCATTTTCTGCATCATCAGCCAGATCGGGCGATAGTTCCGGTGTCCCAGATGGCGCTGTACCTGCAAAGCAGAAATGGATTTCTTCTGGAAAGCAACTACACCAATCGCGTAAACCCAGTAACGGAAAGGGAGTTTTGAGTACTCCAGCAAGGTTCCACTGCGCAAGGTGATTTCAGACTTGCATTGTCTACACCGGTATTTCAGCTTTGAAGGAAGCCACAGGTGTTCATTGTTGCCGCAGCGGTTACAGAATACACCATGCTTATCCCGTAAATTCTTCCACAAAAGAATGCAGCGCTCTTCGGTGTTGTAAGTTTGGATAAAAGTAACAAAGTCCATGATTAAAAGTAATTAGAATACAGGCGCAATATAAGGGTCGAAACACACACCGCAAAGGCCGAGAGTCGGCTTGCGCCTAATCTGGCCCGAAATTACACGCTTATAAACGTTTAACTATTACTTTATTAGGGACACAAAGAATCATCCCAACTCCTTCCTAATCCCCACTCTACCCTTCACCCCATATCCCGCATCTCAATTCCGTTCCATATTCAATCACCCATTCCATCAACCTTCGGAACAGACGCTCCCTAACGAAAGCCAACAGCTCCCTATTGGAAACCCAAAAAATCGTTCACCTCCGGCTCTCCCATGAACCCGAACCCGCGTTAATATTTTAATGCATGGTATAGGATTAACCAACGAAAATCACGGACCGAATCAGAAAACCCCGCCCGGTTTACGGTTGTTCAGTGCGGGTTGTGCTTCCACAGCAGGCAAACTTTCCGGAACCGACGCACGGAACGGATTATCTTCCAGGTCTTTCATGAATGCAATGATGGCCTCGATTTCGCGCTTCTTCAGTCCAAGTTTGTCGGATGGAAGGGTTTGATAAGGCACCTGCAATCCATGGCCGATTCCACCGCCGCGGTTATAGAAATCCATGACCGACTCCAAGCTTGGGTAAGCCCCATTGTGCATGTAAGGAGCCGTGGCGACGATGTTTCGCACGGTTGGAGTTTTGAAGGAATGCATGTAATAAGGCGCGCTTTCCTTCAGCTTTCCTGCGCCGCGCCCCGGGTCTGAGTCCATTTTCAAGGGTCTGACATTTGGATTCTCCGTAACACCCAGTACCTCGCTTTCGGTTTCCTGGTAAAGCGGCGGCACGGTGCCATTGAAAACAGGCGCAAAATGACAGGTTCCGCAAGCAGCCTTCCCCATAAAAAGATTATAGCCTTCACGCACCAATGGATCTATATCCCTGATTTCCCCGCGGATCCAGCGGTCGAAACCTGAGTTAAAACTGCGCAGGCCTGCCACGTATTGCGCAATGGCCAGGCGGAGGTTCTGTGCGTTCATGGCCGCATCACCCTGTTCAGGAAAAGCTTCCCTGAACATGCGCTGATACACACTGCTGCCGGATAGTTTTTCGATGATTTTGAAATAATCGGTATTGAACTCCTTGGGGTCGCTGATCACATGTTCCTGCTGGTCGATCAGCGATTCAGCCCGCAGGTCGTGGAAGAAACGCTCGCTGTACACGCAATTCAGGAGTCCCGGCGCATTTCGCTGAACCACAGATTTGCGGTCGCCCGACAAGCTTTTGGGTAAACCATCCGAAAAACCCTTGTCTGGCGCATGGCAACCCGAACACGCCCGCTGGTTATCGTGGGAGAGAATTGGATCGTAGAACAAAAGCCGGCCGAGTTCTTTCATCTCCGGCGTTTCAAGCCCAGCCGGTAACTGGCTGTACCAGAAAGCATTCAGGAAACCATCGGAAAACACAGCATCGTCAGCATAATTCACAGCAACTGGCTGGCTGCGCCTTTCCCCGGGCAGTTCAAACCCGGCGGCCCGGTGCCATTCCCCGGAAAGCCGGTACAAAGGCAAGAGATAATCGCGGGTGAAGCCGGCGCGGTCAAAACGGTCAAAGTCATTGTGTTGTTCAAGGTAAGCCAGGGCAAGCGGGAATTTCTGTTGCATGGCAAGGAAAGCTGCATGCGGTGCTATGGTGCCGAGGTATTGCAAATCTTCCCAAACGGCCAACAGTGCTTCACGGGTATCGGGCAGTGAATTTCCAAGTCCGGGTACATCGAATGCACTGAGCCCCATACTGAGTGCGCGCAAAATGGCCTGGCGTGAAGCTTCAAAAACATCAGAAGGATAAATCCGGAAATCGGGGCGGTATTGATTCAGTTTTTCCTGTAAAACCTTAGCCTGTGCAAGCAGTTCCAGACGCTGTTCCGGCTTGACCATCTCGGCAGCGGCTTCGTCCATCACCTGCAAACCATGCGGTTCGACCGTGTTCAGGCCAAAACTGTTGCGCTCGGGTTTGGGAAGGGGCACACCATTCACATTATCCTTCACGAATTGGGCGTCTTTGTACTCAGCCAGGTATTCCCAGCGCTTGAAAGCCAGACGCAAGGCCCAATACTGTTGATTGAGTTGGGCTATATCTGGTTTCTTCTTGTTCCCGGTAGGTTCAAGTTGGCTGATCAATACATCCAGACGATGACGAAAACTGTCCAGGCGCAGGTTGTAACGCGCAGTAAAGACATCGGCCGATTGAAGTTCGGCACCTGATTGGCGGAAGGAATAGAATACGATAGCTGCGAGCACTGCGGCCAGCATCGGGTAAAGGCGTTTCATTTTCGGATGTTGCTTGCTTGTAATCGGGTTTCACAAAACGACCGGAGACTCCTTGCAGAATCTCCGGTCGCTCGAAAGGTTAAACAGGAAAGAACTTATTCTACTACGAAGCGCAGGGTTTCGCCTTCGGTATTGCGGATGAAGTACACACCGGGAGTGAAGTCGCTCACATTTACCAGTTCTACATCGCGTTCAACACGCATGCGCTTGCCGAGGGCATCGTAAATCGCTACGTCCATGCGGCGGCTGAGATGCAGTTCGCGGGCTGTAGGGTTGGGATATACGGTGAAGGTAGCTGTGCCGTCGAAGAACTTGTCGTTTGACAGGGCGGGTGTACCGTCCCAACCGCTGATGGCATAGGTAAGCGAGTTATTGTAAGGAGGCGTATTGGTTACAGCCGGGTGCTGGCTATTGATGAGCATGGTCTTGCTGTCGATAGCAATGGCTCCGGTAATCTCCGCACCGGGAGGGCAGGCGGTGATGCGCACAAGATCGGCAAGGCTTGGGTTAGACACATTCATGTCGAGAAGGTAAGTCTCGCACACCACCGTCACGCCCGCGGGCATGCGGTTGAAAGATGTGCCGTTCAGGTCTTCCTGGATGATCATGTAGGTTTTGCCTTTGATGGTCATGAAGTCCAGACCGTCGGGGTTGCTGAGGTGCACCATCGGGTAACCTGCAGTGCGCACTTGTGAAGTGGAAGCAGCGAAGAAGGGACCGCCTTCAAGGAAGGAACGTACTTCGTTGGTAGCCAAATCGAACTCAAGTACACGGCCATAATAATCGAAGAAACGACCATTGCGCACGGAGTCGGCAGCCTGGGCATCGGTACCGGGGAAGCTGTTGCCGGTAATCACGCGGTAACGGGCTTTGTATCCGTCGATCAGGCCTTTGCTGATTACACCATTCTTCGCATTGCCGCTGTTGAAGGTGAATTGGTCGCGGCCGGTTTCAGTGATATACACTTTGCCGTTGTGGTAAGCACCCCATTCGAGGCGGTTGAACATGCTGGCACCGCGGCGAACAGCAACCGTATTGAGTTCGAGGAGTGTATCGAGGTTGTTCTCGATGGTGATCCATTTGCCCGGAGCATCTTGCTTGTAGACATACAACTGGCCGCTGGTGAAATCACCTGCAGTGACAGCCACGAACTTGGCAAGAATGCCGGGAGAACCATCTTCAAACAGGAACACGGTCTTATTGTCTGGCAGCACTACGCCACCTTCCCAGCCGGCGCGGCCCCAGTTGTACTGCTTGCGGATAGCTTTGGCGTTTACCGGATCGATTTCAACCATCCAGTTTACGTTCTGAAAGCGCTTGATAACCTTGCCATTGAAACCGGGGAAACCTGCAGGCGCTGTTACACCGATGGTAAAGTTGCTGGTATCGCGGAAGTTGGCACCACCGTTAGAAAAAGTACGGTTGCTGGTTTGCAGCCATTCCTCAGCGGTCCAGATGCGGCCACTGGCGCGGTCGGTTATGCCACCGCAGTTCATGCCGGTTTCACCAACGGTGTTGGCGAAATCGACGTTAAAATACTTGCCCTTGCGGCCGTCTGCGAGGGTTTGTTCAACCACGTCCAGCTTGTCGCCGTCGGTGCGCTTGAGTTTGAAAACGGTCATTCCACCGCCATCACCCACATAATCGTTGCGCTGGGTCATTTCGTGGTTCACGGAAACCCAACCCAGGTCGCCGCTGCTGGTCTTATCGGGTGTGAAACCGATGAAGTCGTGCCACTGCTTGGCATACGTCTGGCCTGCAGCATTGCCGTAGGTGGCAGTGGTTTTTACCACATCCACACCGCCGGTGAAGATAACCTGCTGCTTGAGCGGGCTTTTGGGCATCCACACAGTCTTGGCCGTCCAGGCGGTGTCGATGTTCACCGGGAAGGGGATCTGTGCCGTAAGCAAGGCCGAAGAAGCGGCCATGCACATAGTAAGGAGAAGTTGTTTTTTCATACTTGCTGAATCTGCGCTGCGAAATACCCATGGCGCTGTTAGGACAAGCCTATGCAGTTGTTACGCTTCCTTTAATTTACAAATCATTGATAATCTGTTATTTGCGAGAAGTTCATACCCCAAGTCCCACCAATAACCCGGCCAATTCACAACCCCTTAAAACTCCCTTCACAAAGGCACAACTTTCCGTAAATCAAATTCGCACATGGTTCGCTATCTCAGTGCACTGTTCGCCATTTATTGCCTGGCTGCCTGTCAGTCTAAACCGGTTGATGGTGAAAAACTTGCCCGGCAATATTGTGCATCCTGCCATCTGTTTCCTGAACCGGAACTCCTGCCGCGTTCGCAATGGGCAGATCATGTATTGCCACAAATGGCCCGTTTCATGGGTCGATACGAAAACGACAGCGTACGCCTGGCCTGGCAAGAAAGCATGCAGGAGGCCGGTGAAAGCCGCAGCCAACAGGTGTTTCCCAACCAAGCCATGATTGATGATGCCAATTGGCAGGCGATTGTTGACTGGTACCTGTCCAAGGCTCCGGCCGAAGCACCTAAACCAGCGTTACCGGAACTTGTCGCCTGCGAACAGTTCGAGGTTGTGCTTCCACCCAATCGCTTCGGAATACCCAGCACTACGCTTGTTCGTATCAGACCCGACGGATACTGGCTTTCGGATGCCAACAACAAAAGTTGGCTGGAACTCCGCAAAGACTTCAGTCTGGCCAAAGCCGGTGAAATTGCCGAAGGTGGTGTGGATGTTCAGACCTGGGGCCCTGACCTTTACAGTCTGTTCATGGGCAGCTTTTCGCCAACCGAAGCGCGCAGCGGCATGTTGTTGCGCATGAAAAACGGAAAAGCCGAAACATCCGACATTGTGGCCGATAGCCTGCAAAGACCGGTTTGTCTGCGTCTGAACGACTGGAATGGCGACCGGCAGCCCGATTTCCTGATTTGTGAATTCGGGCGTTTCACCGGCAGTCTTAGTATTTGGAATTCCACACCGAAAGGCCATTGGGAGCGGAAGGAACTTTCTACTTCACCCGGCGCCCTGGCTGCCGAAGTGCGCGACCTGAACGGAGACGGAAGGAAGGATATGCTCGTGCTCTTTGCCCAGGCCGATGAGCGCATGGAAGCCTACTTGCAGCAAGCCAATGGCAGTTTTGAAAGGAAAGTTTTGCTGCGTTTCCCTCCATCTAACGGCTCGAGCAGTTTTTCACTGGCTGATCTGGATGGAGATGGGAAAGAAGACATCTTGTATACAGCCGGAGACAACGCCGATTTCCCGGCCGTAAACAAAGCCGCCCACGGCGTTTATGTTTTCCGTCAGCAAGAATCAATGGTTTACAAACAGACCGCTTTTTATCCCTTACCAGGCGCTTATGGCGTTAAGGTGTTCGATGCCGATGGCGACGGCGATCAGGACCTCGCTTGCACGGCCTTTTTTCCTGCCTGGCAACACAACCCTGATCTCGGCTTTGTTTGGATGGAAAATACCAAAACGGGAATGCGTTACCATTACTTTCCGACGTTGCATATCCTCGGGCGCTGGATGGTAATGGATGCCGGTGATGCCGACGGAGACGGCGATACAGACCTGATGCTGGGTGCCTTTACAATGGAAACAAGTCCCTCAAAAGGACTGGCTAAACAATGGGCAAACCAGGGCGTTCCTTTCGTCTTGCTTCGCAACAGAGGCAAGCGCTGAAAGAACTTTATCGATCTTTGGTATTATTTTTGGAACGACATTGGCGCGAGCTTAGGGCCCCTAATCCTTGGTTCCTGCTTAGAGACGTATGAAATTCATTCCCACCAGCCTTCTTCGCCTGCGCTTTCTGATTGCGTTATCGCCAATATCCTTATTTGCTCAACAACCAGGTTGCACAGACATTCTGGCGTTGAACTACAATGCCAAAGCCACCATTAACGACGGCACTTGCACCTACGCGCCGGCAAGCGTTGTAGTCAGCAGCAGTATCAAACTTCCGGCTGAATTGGAAGAAGGTTCCGGCCTGGTATTTTGGAACAAACTCCTTTGGACACACAACGACAACAGTGATACCAGGCTCTACGGTATCCGACCGGATGACGGCACACTGATCCGAAAGATTTCTCTACCGGGTTTGCAAAACAAAGATTGGGAAGATGTGGCACAGGACAGTCTTTACCTGTACATCGGCGATTTTGGCAATAACGCCAACGGCTCGCGCCGCGACTTACATATTTACCGCATCCCGAAGGCAGGAACGGATACCACTGCTGCCAAGGTTGACAGCATTTTCTTCAACTACGCAGACCAAACCGATTTCAGCAATACTACTCCGAACCAAACCGACTACGATTGCGAAGCCTTCATCGTTTCAGGTGATTCGATTTATCTGTTTACCAAACAGTGGGTATCAGGCAATTGTGCCATTTACAGCATACCTGCCCGCCGGGGGCAGCATGTTGCGCGCAAGGTTGCCAACCTGCAAACACAGGGTATGATTACTGGCGCAACTTATCTGCCCGGAGACCGCATCATTGCCCTTATCGGCTACAGCAAACTGCTCCAGCCTTTCATTTATCTCTTGTACGATTTCCAGGCACCCGATTTCACCGGTGCCAATAAGCGCAAAATCACCCTCAACCAAAACTTCCAGCAGGCTGAAGGAATCGCTGCTGTAAACGGTACAACCTATCACGTAAATACGGAGCATTTCGTACGTGAACCATTGGTAAATAACGCACAGACCCTGCACAAGGTAGACTTGCGCGATCTTCTCCAACCTTTCCTGAACAAGCCACTCAGCACTGTTATCAATGTAAATGGTATTCCACTGCGCGTATTGCCCAGCCCCGGCTCAGGCATCATGTATGCCTTGGTTCAGAAGCAGATGATTGGCAGTAATTTCCGCATCATCGACTTGCGTGGCCGCACCGTTTTGCGCGGCATCATTGCCCAGGAAAAATTCAGCCTGCCAACATCCGGTTGGGCCGAAGGAAGCTATGTAATGATCGCAGAAACAGAAGGCGGTCACCCTGTATACTACCGTTTCGTTCGATAAAGGAAAACCGTTATCCCTTGCAGGGTTTCGCGCTTGCCGGTTACTTTGCGGTATGCAAAGAGACGCGCGTGTATTCGGATTGATCGGGCAGGAATTACAGCGTCAGCAGCAAGGCGTTGAACTGATCGCCTCTGAGAACTTTGTAACTGCCCAGGTGATGGAAGCCATGGGCAGCGTGCTTACCAATAAATACGCTGAAGGATTACCCGGCAAACGCTATTACGGAGGATGCGAAATCGTCGACCAGATTGAACAACTTGCTATAGACAGGCTGAAGGAACTTTTCGGCACTGCCTGGGCCAATGTACAACCCCATAGCGGCGCCCAAGCGAATGCTGCTGTGATGTTGGGCGTCTTGAAGCCCGGCGATCGCATCCTTGGCTTTGATCTCAGCCACGGCGGGCACCTCACACACGGTTCTCCGGTGAATTTCTCGGGTAAACTTTACAGTCCGGCCTTTTATGGAGTGGAGGAAGAAACCGGTCGAATCGACTACGATAAACTGGAAGCCAAAGCCTTGGAATGGAAACCGCGGCTCATCATTTGCGGAGCCAGCAGCTATAGCCGCGATTGGGATTACGAACGCATCCGTTCCGTAGCAGACAGCATCGGGGCTTTGGTTATGGCTGATATTGCGCACCCGGCCGGTCTGATTGCCAAAGGCCTGTTGAACAACCCGGTTCCGCATTGCCATATCATCACCAGCACAACCCACAAAACACTGCGCGGTCCGCGCGGTGGTATTATCATGATGGGTAAAGATTTTGAAAATACCTGGGGCGAAACCAACCTCAAAGGCGAACCTAAAATGATGAGCGCCATTCTCGATGGCGCAGTGTTTCCCGGAACCCAGGGCGGACCACTCGAACACGTCATTGCTGCCAAAGCAGTGGCTTTCGGCGAAGCCTTGCAAGACGATTTCAAAGTGTACGCCGAACAGGTTATTCGCAATGCGCAAACGCTTGCTGAAGCCATGGTTTCGCTGGGTTACAAGGTAATTAGTGGCGGAACTGATAACCACATGATGCTGATCGACCTCCGAACCCGGACTAAGGATCTCAGCGGCAAACTGGCTGAAAACACCCTGGTGAAATGCGATATCACCATCAACAAGAATACCGTTCCCTTTGAAACCCGTTCTCCTTTTGTAACCTCCGGCATGCGTCTGGGCACCTCTGCCGTAACCAGCCGTGGTATGAAAGAGTCTGAAATGGAAACCATTGCGCAGTTGATTGATGAGGCGCTGACCCATCACGACAATGAAACCGTTCTTTCTTCCGTCGGGAAACGCGTACATGCCATGATGGAAGGCTTTCCCTTGTACGCATGAAACGCAATACATACAATAGCGTCCGCATCATAGGCCAACTGCTTCTGGTAGCCGGTGCCGTTGGTTATGTGCTGCAATGGCCTTTTAGCCGGATGATGTTATTCGCCGGTCTGGCCCTGAATATCACAGCCCTGTTCGAATTGCTTGGCTTGCGCCTGGGCAGCGATCCGGAGCCTGAAGATGGTGCTGAAAAAGAGGCGATTGATGTGCCGCTCGATGGAGGTTTTAAACCGCAACGCCCGGAATCGCGCAGTGAAAAATGGATGGGAACCTTATCTGCCCTTTCACTAGGCGCCGCACTGATATTTCAGGTGATGCGAATGATCAAAGACGACAACACTATTCCTTTCACCTGGATTGTTTTCGCAGGTATCCTTTTTATTTTGTTCGATGTGCTGCGGAGAATATTCCGAGGCAATCAGTAAACGAGGGTAAAATCTCCCCTGAAACTGCGCCTTTCACCATTTGTGTCGATGGCGCTGATGGAATAGATATACACGCCTTCCTGCACTCGTGCACCGCGGAAAGTGCCATCCCAACCGACAGCAGGATCATTGGTTTCAAAAAGCTTTTCACCCCAGCGGTTGTAAATCTTCATTTCGTATTTGCGGGCTTTGAAGTTGCCTCCGAAACGGAAAACATCGTTCAGGTTATCGGTATTGGGCGAGAAGGCGTTGGGTAGCCAGATGAGCAGCGGGCAACTGTCCTTTACATTGATGAAGTCTGAAGAAGTGCAACCGTCGGCATTGCGCACGCGAACGGAATAGGTTCCGCTGGCGCCAATTACCAAGGTGCGCGAGGTTTCTCCACCGGGTGTCCAAAGGTATTCGGTTCCGTCGCCTCCCGCATCTACTGTGATGGGATTGTCGTTGCAGATGAAGCGGTCCGGACCGAGATCTACCACTGGCGGCTGTGCCTGGCGTATGGTGATTTCGCGGTATTGGCTGTCGCAGGTAAATGAGCCGGCGCGGGTGATAACACTCACACCGTAAGTTCCCGGACCGGTAACGAGCCGCGTGCGTGTTGTTGAGGGACCGGGCTTCCAGATGTAGCTGGCACCCGGATTTCCGGCGTCGAGCAGCATATTGATATTGCCACAAACAACAGTATCAGAACCAATGGGGATACTTCGGATATCGCCATCAATTACCTCCACATCGATGTACTGTGTGGTATCACGGCCGGTATCGAAACGGGTCACAACGACGGTGCGGAAAGTGCCTGCAGCCGGATAGGTGATATTGGTCGGATTCTGCATTGTACTGTTGGCAGGTGTACCGCCCGGGAAAGTCCAATTCCACGCCACTGCATTGCCGGTAGTTATGATGCTGAAGTAGTTGATGGACATGCCTTTGCATATCGTCAGGCGGGGAATTATCTGCGCCGTCGCCGCTGCAAGGAACAGAAACAAGGCCGCTGCGAGAAGGATGCCTTTTTTCATGGATTTGCAAAGTAAAGATATCCG